>JADLEN010000332.1 GCA_020846105.1 Chitinophagaceae bacterium
AGGAGGGGAATGTTTGTTGTGGATGGGTGTGGTTTGTTGGTGGTGGTGTTTTTTTGCCAACGCGGTAAGCAAAGCTTAATAGCAAGATAAAAGCCTAAACCTGCGCGGGATGGCAGCTGTACCCCGCAGCGCAGCGAGGAGTACAAGCAACAGCCCGAGACCCAAAGCTGAATAGTTGCAAGCAGCTTAATCGCCCAAGAGCCTGTGGTGATAATAGTTGGGATGCTAGTGGATAATGGATTACTTTTGTGAAGCAGCGCCGAGGTGCTAATAAAGGATAGTGAAATAATTATGAGTGTAATGATGTGGTTTTTGCCGATAATATCGGCTTTTATAGGTTGGTTTACGAATTGGGTGGCTATCAAGATGCTTTTTCACCCGAAGGAGCCAAGGTGGATATTGGGTATGCGGATACAAGGCATTTTTCCGAAGGGGCAACAACAGTTTGCCCAGAAAATGGGCGTGCTGGTGGCCAAAGAGCTGCTACACTTTGACGAGATAGCAGATAAACTGAGCGACCCTAAACAAATAGCCGAGCTGCGGCCACATATAGAAGGGCATATAAGCAACTTTCTAGAGCATAAACTGAAAGAAAAGCTGCCTGTGATAGCTATGTTTGTAGGGGCGGGCACGATAGATAAGATAAAAGAAGGACTGCTAGAAGAAATAGATGAGATGCTGCCCGAGCTGATGAAACAGTATGCCGAAAAGCTAAAAACCAAGATAGATATAGAAGCGATGGTGACGGAAAAGGTGGCCAACTTCTCTAGCGATAAGCTAGAAGAGATACTGGTGAGCATAATGAAGAAGGAATTTAGATTTGTAGAGATAATAGGAGCAGTGCTGGGCTTTGTGATAGGGCTGTTGCAGATATTGATAACACAGTTGTAAAACATAAAAGAAGGATATGAAACCAATACTGACCTTGCAAAATGTGAGCAAGCAATATGGCGATAAAACAGTGCTGAACGATGTGACCCTAGATATATACCCCGGGCAGGTAATAGGCTATATAGGCCCCAATGGTGCGGGCAAAAGCACAACTGTGAAAATACTGACAGGCGTAATACAAGACTATACGGGCACCGTGCTGCTGAATGGTGTGGATATAAAAGAAGACATACTAGCCCTGAAACAAATGATAGGCTATGTGCCGGAGCTGGCAGATATATATGACCTGCTAACGCCCAACGAGTATCTGCACTTTGTGGGTGCGCTGTACCATATGCCCGATGCACTGATAAAGGAGCGTAGTGGACGGATACTGAAAGCTTTTGGGCTGCAAGATAATATAGACCAAAGGATGGACCGCTTCTCTAAAGGGATGCGGCAGAAGGTGCTGCTAACAAGTGGGCTGCTGCACAACCCCGAGATAGTGATACTAGACGAGCCTATGAGTGGCCTAGATGCCAATGCAGTGATAGTGGTGAAAGAGCTGCTACAGGTGCTGAAGCAAGAGGGCAAAACGATATTCTACTGCTCGCATATGATGGATGTGGTGGAGCGTGTGAGCGACCGCATAGTGCTGATAGACAAGGGCACAATAATAGCCAATGGTACTATAGAAGCGCTGAGAGCGGGTAGCGATAGCTCGCTAGAAAAGATATTTGCACAAATGACTACTGGCGAAAACCTGAATGCTACGGCGGGGGATATAGCTGCGGCTATGAAAGGCTAAAAGAAAAGAAACAATGAACAAAGTATTGCTGTTTTTGATATTGCTACCCAAGGGCCTATGGCGCATGCTGGGGGCCGACGTGGCGCAACTGCGTGCGGTGCTAGGCGCCAAGCTAATGCTGGACGATAGGCGGCCAATGGCTATGGGCAAGGGGCAGGGGGCAAAGAAAAAGCCTTTCAAATTTATGACGGCGCTGAGTGTGCTGATATCGGTGGTGATAGGCTTTATGTATATCATACCGCTGATGATGACGGATAAGTTTATGGGCTTGTGGCTGTACTTTACTGTGTTTTTGCTGATGCTGAGCTTTATGCTGATAAGCGATTTCTCTACCGTCTTGTTTGACAAGAGAGACAACAGCATATTGCTGCCAAGACCGGTAAACGAGCGCACGCTGCTGCTGTCGCGCTTGCTGCATATGTTTATCTACTTGTTTCGGATAGTGTTTCCGATGAGTCTTGCTGGCTGGGTGGTGCTGGGCTATGCCAAAGGCTGGGCAGCAGCATTGTGGTTTCCGGTAATGATATTGCAGCTTACGGTAATAGCCTTGTTTTTGGTGAATGCCTGCTACCTAATGATACTGCGCTTTGCAAAGCCTGGGCGCTTTAAAGATATTATCAACTATTTTCAGATAGCGTTTTCGGTGTTGTTTTTTGCCTGTGTGTACCTAATGCCAAGGGCTATGAACAATACAGACTTTCAGGAGATGAAACATACAGACTATGCATGGGCTGTATATACACCTACCTATTGGCTATCGGCGGCATGGAGCTGGATAGAAACCGATAAACTGTCTGCCGCTACAAAATGGATAAGTATCTTGGCCATAGTAGGGCCTCTGCTATTGGTGTGGTTAATAGTGAAATACCTATCGCCAAGTTTTGCAAAACGAATAGGTAATATAGACGATGAAAGAACGGAAGGGAAGGCAGAGGAGGGCGCTACGATAGCTGTGACTGCTGTAGCTAAAAAAGATAAACTGTACCTGAAACTAGCTGCACTGCTGAATAAAAACCCGTTGTCGAAAGCGGGGTTTATCATAGCGTGGTTGCAAACGACTAGGAGTAGAAATTTTAAAATGCGGGTGTACCCAACCTTTGCCTATGTGCCGGTGTACTTTGTGTACCTCATATCGCAAAGCAAAAAGCCACTATCAGAAGTGTGGGAAGGCCTACCGCAGAGCAGCACCCATATATTGCTACTGTACATGACCTCTTTTATAGTACTACAACTACTGTCTATGCTGGTGTATAGCGACCAATACAAAGCGTCTTGGGTATATTATAGCAGCCCCATAGCTAGGCCAGGTGATGTGATGGTAGGAGCATTTAAAGGGGTATGGCTAAAGTATTTTATACCCATGTTTGCAGTGGTGAGTGGCTTTGTGTTTTGGGTATGGGGCATAGGGTCTTTACTGGATATTGCATTGGCTTTTATAAATATTACCCTACTAGCACTGAGTGTGCTGCGTATAGCCTATAGGCGCTTGCCCTTCTCTGCTATGGAGCGGATGAATGAGAAAGGGAATCGGTTTTTCAAAACAATGTTTGTAATGATATTGCCTATGGGCTTGGGCTTTGGTCACTACTGGACTACCATAACACCTTGGCTATGGTGGATGAAACTCGTGTTTATACTGCTATCTTCTATACTACTATGGCTGCTATGGGATAGCTATAAGCACACTAGCTGGGACGAGGTGAAGAAAGTAGATTTATCTTCGTAGGCACAGAGCACAATTACTTATTTTTGCAGCATTAAAATTTTATTAAAACAACAACAATGGCAATAAATAACTACCAACATAGCACCGCCGAGCGCCTGATGCGCTACGTGCAGATAGACACCCAAAGCGATGCATCATCGCCCACACAACCAAGTACCGAAAAACAAAAAGACCTGAGCCGTGTGCTTGTAGAAGAATTGCTAGCACTAGGTATTAAAGATGCCGAGCTAGATGAACACGGGTATGTATATGCTACTATCCCTGCAACAATTACAGATGAGCTGCCAACAATATGCTATTGTGCGCACGTAGATACTGCGCCAGACTGTAGCGGCAAAGATGTGAAGCCAATACTACACCGCAACTACAACGGCGAGGATATAGTATTGCCAGACGACAACTCGATAGTAATAAGCAGCAACAGACACCCTTACCTAAAGCAAAGAATAGGCGATGATATAATAACTGCAAGTGGCAAGACACTCTTGGGTGCCGATGACAAAGCAGGCGTAGCCATCATCATGGATGTAGCACAATATTTGATGGCACACCCCGAAGTGCCCCATGGCAAAATCAGGATACTTTTTACCCCAGACGAAGAAGTGGGAAGAGGTGTGAATGCCGTAGATATGAAGCGCTTGGCAGCAGACTATGGCTATACCCTAGATGGCGGAGAAAGAGGCCACTTGGAAGGAGAAAATTTTAGCGCAGATGCTGCAGTAGTAACCTTTAATGGTGTGAGTGCCCACCCCGGATATGCCAAAGGCAAGATGGTAAATGCGATGAAAGTGGCAGGTTTGTTTTTGAGCAAGCTGCCCACGAAAGAGTGGTGCCCAGAAAGCACAAGCGGTATGGAAGGCTTTGTGCATCCTATGGCTATGGAAGGCGAGCTAGAACAAGCCAAAGTGACCTTTATAATCCGCGACTTTGATACCGCACAGCTGGAAGTGCACGAGAACAAGCTGCGCACAATAGCAGAAGAAGCAGTGGCACATTTCCCCGGAGCAACCTTTGACATGGAGGTAAAAGAACAATACCGCAATATGAAAGAGATATTGGTGCACCACCCACAAGTGATGGCCAATGCCGAAGAAGCCTATAAGCGTGCAGGTTTTGCGCCAGAGCGTATCAGCATTCGTGGTGGTACGGATGGTTCTAGGCTATCGTTTATGGGTATGCCATGCCCCAATATTTTTACAGGAGAGATGGGCATACATTCTAAGCAAGAATACGTGAGCGTGCAGGATATGAATGCTGCCGTATCTATTTGTGTTCATCTTGCTCAGGTATGGGCTGGCAAGTAATATTATAAATGCAAATTACTACACAAGACCATCGCCGATATATAGGAGTTGCAGCAACAATTTGCTATCTACTATTATTGGCGATGGCTTTGTATTTTTATAAAGAGCGTATCTTTTTTTCGGATACGGGTTTTTATATTTTCGAGATGGTGCGCACAGGCAACTTCACGATACAGCATGGTAGGTTTGTGGCTTATTTTACCGAGATTTTTCCGATAGGCATGCGGCGCCTGGAAATGCCGCTCGCGTCTATTGTAATGGCTCACTCTATTAGTTTTGTGCTGCTCAATATTGCAGGCTTTGTGGTGTTGTACAAAGGTTTCAAGCAACATTATCTGGCACTAGCATTTTTGTTTTTCAATGTGCTGATGGCTAGGCATACTTTTTATTATTGCCTTTCGGAGTTGGTGCAAGGTGTTACTTTTTTCTTCTTTTATATTGCGCTATTGATGCAGTTGCATAATAGGCAAAAGGCGCGGTGGTGGCAGTGGCTGCTGGCTATATTGTCATTGGTGGTTGCTGTTTTTTCGCACCCAATGATGTTGTTTTATCCGGTGTTTATACTTAGCTATTTGGTGCTTAAATATCGTGCTAAGTCTAAAGTTTTTATCATTGGAGGCATAGTGTATGGCTTGTTTCAGTTCCTGAAAATGCACTTTTTTAAAAGTCCTTACGATGTAGGAGCTACACAGCGCTTTTATGATGGTTTGGCATTGTTGCCACACTTTTACAAGACCACAGCTTTTAAAGATTTGGTAGAATATTTTATCAAAGACTACTATCTCATAGCCGTATTGATGATAGCGACATTGGTGTATTATTTGAGGCAAAAGCAATGGATAATGTTTGCTTTTATATTGTCTTATAGCATTGGCTTTTTAATAATCAATATTATTACAGAGCCAAATGGCACTTTTCAGTTTTACCTAGAGGCGCGGTATATTTTGTTTTCTCTTTTTGTGATATTTCCTTTGGTGTATGATGTGCTGGGAGCCTTACATCCCAAATTGTGGATTGCTTTGGTAACTGCTTGTTTGGCTATTTCTTTGTTAGGCATTTTCAACACGCATGGCAAGTACAGCGCACGGGTAGCTATGATGAACAGCTTGCTACAAGAGATGGCAGCAAAGGGCCAAGAAAAAATTATTGTTCCGCAAGGCGCACTGCCAGTACATTTGGTAATGATGACTTGGCCAGTAGCGTACGAATGTTGGGGGCTTTCTATGATATCGCAAGGCGTATCTCGTGGGGTTATTATTTCAGAGAATGATCAACAGTTTGCGCAATTTCCGAGCAGTAAAAAAGGATTTTTATCTATCAACGGTTATATGCCCTACTGCGAGTTTCCGAACAAATATTTTATCTTCAAAGACAGTGCTAATTACTATCAGAACTATTAAATAATGGGCAAAATATTTTTGTTGATTTGTCTTATTTTTTCATTCCCGTCCAAGGCATATTGGCAGCAACATACGCATACCCAAATAAAAGTAAACCTTGATGATAAGCAACATTTGCTGCGCGGCATGGTGCAAATAACCTACACCAATAATTCGCCCGATACGCTTCGCCAGCTTTACTTTCATCTTTACCCAAATGCCTACAAAAACGACCGAACAGCTTTTTGTGAGCAGCAGCTTGCCAATGGTAAAAAGGATTTTTATTTTTCGGCAGAAGAAGATAAGGGCTTGATCGACAGTCTTAGTTTTAGTATAAATGGCCAAGTACAAGAATTTGTTTTGGACGATGCTTATATTGATATTGCAAGGCTGACCCTTGACCAGAATTTGCTACCTGGCCAAAGCATTATTATTAGTACGCCTTTTAAAGTGAAAATACCCAAAGCATTTTCGCGTCTGGGGCACAAGGGGCAAGTATATTATATTAGCCAATGGTACCCCAAGCCAGCAGTGTATGATGCACATGGTTGGCATCCGATGCCTTACCTAGACCAAGGTGAATTTTATAGTGAAATAGGAAGTTATGATGTGCAAATTACCCTGCCGCAAAACTATATTGTAATGGCTACTGGCGATTGCCAAACAGCTACTGAGCATAGATGGATGGATAGTCTTGCACGCTTGCCCAACCCTAGCGATACCCTTTACAGGCGCTCTTCACCAGCAAGTAGCACAGTGTTCAAAACCATTAATTTTACAGCAGACTCTGTGCATGACTTTGCCTGGTTTGCCGATAAACGTTGGGTGCTTAAAATGGATTCCGTTGTTTTGGAAAATAGAGCAAGTCCTACTAAAATATATGCTGCATTTCTTCCTTACCATCAGCAAAAATGGGCAGCTGCTACACAAATAGCACAACACAGCTTGCAATATTTGTCTCGAAATTTGGGCAGCTATCCCTATGCGACCCTCAAAGTTGCAGAGGGCGAAATACCTGCTGGTGGCGGTATGGAATATCCCACTTTGGCTATTGTAGATGCTGCGGCAATCAATGCTTTGCAAGAGGTATTGGTGCACGAAATAGGGCACAATTGGTTTTATGGAATGATTGCAAGTAATGAACGCATACACCCATGGTTAGACGAAGGATTGAATTCTTTTTACGAACAAAAAACTATCGATTATATAAAAATTCAGACAAGCGATTATAGTAAAAGCGGCAATAGCGATTTTGTTTATCACCAATTGGCAGCCACACGCAAAGACCAAGCAATAGCATTGCCAGCAGCGGATTTTCGTGCCCTCAATTATGGTGCAGATGTTTATATCAAGTCGGCAATAATGCTGCGATGGTTGGAGCAATACATGGGCGAAGATACTTTTGCTGTAGCTATGAAATCTTATTTTGAAACTTGGAAATACAAGCACCCAAGCCCTGCCGATTTTAGAAAAAGTATGCAAGACCAATCGCTTAAAAGTTTGGATTGGTTTTTTGAAGCTGCACTTAAAAGTGATAGGCCTATTGATTTTAAAATAAAAAAAGCAACTAAAACAGATAGTGGTTTGCGGGTGCACGTTTTACAGTATTCAGATATAGCAGCGCCCGTGCAGTTAAGTGTTTACAACGCAGATACTTTAGTGGAAAGTGCTTGGGTGCTGCCTTTTGTACAGAATAGCGCACACACTTTTGCTGGTCTCAAAGCTTGGGATAAGGTAGTAGTACGTAATGATTGGGCCGAGCACAATATTAGTAACAACCAATACTACAATCGAGCAGTTTTTCCCAAAGGGTTTTTGAAAATTGGCTTGGGTTTTGGTACACAACGCAGCCAGCATCAAAAAATATTTCTGTTGCCTTTTGCTAGCTACAATACTTACGATAGCTTTTCGGTGGGCCTGTTAATACACAATTTATCTATCCCACAACGTAGGTTTCAGTTTGCACTAGCACCGCAAATTGGTGTTTTTACTAAGCGTATTAATGGGCTCGCTTCGGTGTCTTATAATTGGTATCCTCGCAGTGTTTTTAGCGAAATAAAAATCCAAGCAAATGTGAAAACATTCTCGCTTGCTACTAGTAGTTTAAACATTGCCAATCCCTTGTATGCGCGGTATTTCAAGGTGGCACCTTCTATTCTATTCACCTTTAAAGAAGCAGATGCACGCTCACCAATATTGCGCCAGCTAACACTTTCACAATACAATATTTACGAACAACAATTTGCCTACAAGCGCGATCTTAGTGTGGATAGTTTGTATCGTCCTAGCCTTGAAGCTAGGCAGCAAACCTATGCAAGTCTATCTTACGCGTTTCGTAATGCGCGCACGCTTAATCCTTATAGTTACAATGCTACTTTTTTAATCGGTAAAACCTTTGCTAAGCTTTCGTTCAGTGGCAATTTGCAAGTGCATTATGAGCGTCGGGACAAGTCTTTTTATGTCCGAGGTTTTGCTGCCAAATTGTTTCAATTTAATACCGCTTTGGATAATAGTCGCTACTACCTAAATGCTACTAGTAGCGGGCGAAACTATTATTTATACGATAATCTTTTTCTTGGGCGCAATGCGAATACTGGTTTCTTTGCCAAACAAATTTCTATACAAGAAGGCGGACAAAAAACACCCACCAATCAATTTATTAACCCCTTGGGTCGTAGCGACAATTGGTTGCTAGCCATCAACCTAAAAACAGATTTGCCCTTTGGTAAATTACCGCTTCGTTTTTTTGCAGACATTGCTACTTTTGCCGATGCCAAGCAATTGAACCCAAGTGCTAGTCCTTTATTGCTAAGCGCTGGTTTGGAGTTGCATTTGTTCCGCGAGGTATTATCGGTTTATTTGCCCTTGTGGATGAGCAGCGATTATACCGACTATTTAAAATCGATATTTCCCAAAAACAAAATGGTGAATAGTATTAGTTTCTCGGTGAACATGCAGCATTTTAATCTGCTAAAGGCAAACGAAACACTTTTTAAACAACTTACTTTTTAATAAAAAACTTCTATTTAGAAATGCAAAAGACAACACTCATAATTCACGGCGGTGCAGGTAATATCTA
>JADLEN010000333.1 GCA_020846105.1 Chitinophagaceae bacterium
ATATATAAAGGGGATTTTTAATCCGCAACACCTGATAAGCCTGCCCGGATGAATCCGTTCGGACGGGCAAAGCCTCATAGCAGCAGCCAAAGCCCAAAGCTGCGCGGGATGGCAGCTGTACCCCGCAGCGCAGCGAGGAGTACAAGCAACAGCCCGAGACCCAAAGCCTCACGAAGTAGCAGAAAGCCTCACCGCCCAAAAACGATGGCGGATGGCGCACAAGGCAGCGCGGGGGCTGGGCTATAGCTTGTATTGGAGTGTGATGTAGGCGTTGCGCTTGTTGGCGGGTAGTATGCCGGGGCCGGGGTAGCCGTCTGCACGGCGGCTGTAGTATAGTTTGTTGGCCAGGTTGTTGATACCGGTGTAGATGGTAAAGTGCCGCCAGTTGTAAGACAAGCTGAGGTCCATAACGGCAAAGGCGGGTATGGCGCCGTCTACGGCTGTGGGTGTGCTGATGGTGTTGGTGGCGTCTGAGTATTGTAGGGCTTGGTAGCTATATTGGTAGCTAATATTGTAGCGGGTGCTGCCAAAAGATATGCCTGTGCGGATGAGTAGGGGTGGCACGTTTTCTACCATCTTGTTGGCAATGGCGGTGTTGAGGGTATTGATATATCGTGCGTCTATGAGGGAGAGGTTGGTATAGAGGTTGAGCTTGTATTTGCTGCTGTTGTGGCTGATAGCTTTGAGCAGGTCGCCTTCTACAAGGCATTCTAGGCCTATGTTGCGGCTGTCGGCCACGTTGGTACGCAGGCGGTAGGTAAAGTTGTTGGTATCGCGCGCGAATATGGAGCCTATGCGGCCGTTGTATCGGAGGTAAAAGACGCTAGCATCTACGTATAGCCAGCCGCCAAAGTTGCCCCGAAAGCCGGCGTCGGCGTTGTAGCCGGTCTCGTCTTTGAGGTTGGGGTCTACGCGGGCATTGCTGTTGATTACGCGCATGTCGTTAAAGTTGATAGAGCGGTAGTTTTGAGAGATGTTGGCGTATAGCTCGGCACCCCAAGCGGTCTTGTATGCGCTGCCTATGCCTAGTAGTGCAAAGGAGCGGGGGTTTTGCATGGTTTCTTGTATTTTTTCGGGGGCTACAAAAATGTTTTGTTTGTAGTAATAGCCATCGGCCTTGGTGTTGATATACTCTACACGTATGCCGGGGGTAATGCTCCAGCGGTTGCTGAGCTGAAAAATGTTTTCGGCAAAGGTGGCTAGGTTGGTACCCGGAAATTGGTAATCGCTCTTGCTAGGCTCTGTGCCTATGAAAGAGAAGTTGGCGTCGCTACCATCGCTACCATCGCCTTGGCGGCGCATAGTGAGGCCGCGGTAGGCGCGGGCACCTACAAGCAGGGTGCTGCGTATGTCTTTGCGCAAGCGATACTGATGTATGAAGCGTAGCTCGGAGCCAAAATTGCTGTATCGGTCGGCCATTACATCGCGGTTGCCGCCATTATCGGCCCTGTTGATATAAGAGAGTATGCCCACAGCATCGCGGCCCCCTTGCAGGGTATAGTTGCGCAGGTTGATACGGGTATGCTGGCTGATGTTGTAATCGAGGTTGAGGTTGATAAGGTTCCAGTCTACCTTGAACCAGTTGCGCGCACGTACAGATACAGAGGCGTCCTCGGCAAACTGTGCATCGGTAAGGCCACCGGGCTGCTGCGCTAGGTAGTGCATGTAGGTGTATTGGGTGGTGATCTTTAGTTTTTTGCTGATGTCGTAGCTGAGGTGTGCGTAGGCGTTTTGCTGGTCGAAATGGCTATTGGGCCGCCAGTCGTCGCCACGTTTGTATTGGTAAAAGGCATAGTAGTTTAGCTTGCCCTTGGCCACTGTGCCACCCACACTGTTATAGGTATTGAGAAAGCCATAAGAGCCTGCCGATTGGCGGGTGGTAAATTGGAATTTCTTGTCGGTGGGGCCTTCGCGCATTACAAAATTGATAAGGCCACCAAACTGAGGGCCGTATTGTAGGCTAGCCGCACCGCGGATAATTTCTATCTTTTCTATAGCCTCGGCAGATGGGGTGTAATAACTCTCGGGGTAGCCTAGGGCATCGGCGCTTATGTCGTAGCCGTTTTGCCGGATGTTGAAGTTGGAAGAGCGGTTGGGGCTAAGGCCACGGCCACCTATACCTAGCTGTAGGCCGCCACGGTCGTACTCCCAAATATTGAGGCCGGGCACGCGTGCGTATATCTGGCGGGTGTTGTTGGTGGCTAGGTTGGCATTTATATTTTTCAGGTAAATGACTTCTGTTTTTTTGCCAGCGTAGATGGCTGTGCCCGATACGTCGGCTAGCTTGCCCGAGGCTAGGTCTTGCCTGTTGTGCACTTCTACCCCTTTGAGGCGTACTGCGGCATCGGCCTCCAAGTCTATGTCTAGGGCTATGCTTTTGTTGCTAATGGCTACGCTGCGCATGATGCCTTTTTTGCCTATATAATTGATAAGCAATTGGTAGTTGCCAGGGGCTAGGCCTGCAAACCGAAAGTAGCCGTTGTCGTTGCTGATGCGTGTGAGCGAGTCTGGCAAGAGGAGGATGCTGGCATCGGCAGCGGCATCGTCGCTAAGGCGCAAAGTGCCTGAGATAGCATACTGCTTTTGGGCAAAGCTGCAAAGCTGTAGTAAAACAAGGAGTAAGGTGCTGAGAAATATCTTCATCGGGGGCGTTAAAAAAAAATGTCGGCTTATGGTTTGTAGGGCAATACCCAAGTATAATGCTGCCAACCCAGCTTTTGGGCCGCCAAATTTACGGTAGTATCTACGAATAATCGAGAACGCTGGCCATTGAGCGATACATATACTTGCGCATATACCTGCGGCTGCTGCATGCCGCGTTGCTGGTATTGCTGCGCAAGATGCTGTGCGTACTTGGCTATGAGGTCGGGCTGGGTGCTCATCATTTTTTCTTGCAGGGGGGTCAAGAATGCGGCATTGTTCACCTCTATTTGTTGCTGGGTAGCGCTGTCTTTGACCGTAAAAAAGCTGTTGCCTGTTTTTTCCATAAGCATTACCCGCCACGAGAATCGGTAGCCCTCCTCGTGCCAAAACAAATGGCCAGGGTATAGCAAATAACGAAAAGGAAACAAAAGTTGAAAGCTGATATAAAGGCCAATACCGATGCTCCAAAGCTGAGCTTGCGCAAAGCTGTATACCTGGCTTGGCAATGCATTGGCGCTAGTATAGCCAGGCAAAAAAGATTGTAAACGTTGGTGAAAACTCCCCGAAAAGAAGATTAAACTATTGGCTATCATTACGAAAGGAAACATACCTATGGCCGGGAAAAATATAGCCGTAGCAATATGAAAAACCAGCACAAAGAAATAAGCAAAAGGCCGCGTAGGGCGATAGAGAAGAAAGAAGGCGATGAACAAATCGTACACGGCACCAAACCAAGAAAACAAATACGCCACCCAAAGCTCGTACATCCAAGGCCCTACAATAGGCAGGTGCGACTTGGCAGGCAGCCACAAGCGCATGGGCATAGCATCAAATAGCCAATCGGCATAGAGCTTGGCAATGCCTGCAAACACATACACCACCGCCATCTGAAAACGCAAAATACCTACACACCAGCGAGGCACAGTAAGGCAGCGCAAGTGTGGCCACAAGCGCATATCCACCGAGTAGTGCCGGTGGGCAGGCAGCCAAATAAGTAAGAAAGCAACTAGGCTTATAAAGTAATAGTGATTGAGATAGGTAGTGACATCAATAAGCTCGACATAGGTAAAACAAAGGAAGAATATAACGGTGGCTATGCGGTACAGAAAGCCAAACATTATCATCAAAGCACTGAGCCCCATGCACAAAAAAATGAGGTGCATACCTGTGTGCCCCAAGGGCCTTACCCACTCGAAACCTAAGTAGGTAAAATGAAATGGCGGTAATACATAAAGTGTGTTTATCCAACCATTGTACCAAAAACGTGCAATACTAGCAAACATCAACAAGCCAAAAACGATACGAAAAGTAACGATTGGCGCAATAGATACGGGCTTGTGTAGTTGAGAGGCTATTTTTGGGAACAAAGTTTTTTTATTTAATCACCATCATTATCGGCATAGCTTATTTGCACAGCTGTTACCGAAGGCAAATCTGTTTTCACCAAAGTCACCAATTTTTGAATCTCTTTGTAAGTAGCATCTACTGCAGTGTATTGGCTAGTAAGCGCTGTGGGCAAGGGGTCTGCAATATCGTTTAGCTTGGTTGCTACTATATCCATTTGCGCAAGTATGTCTGTATTGAGCTGTGCCTGCCCTAGCGACACCAAATAATCGGAAAGGCCTTTGCCACTGCCATTGCCCGAGTAAAATGACTTGATACTAGCGATACGCTCCTTGGCAAGTGCAAGAGAGATGCCGGCGTAATATGCTTCGCATTTGCTAGCAAATACAGTGCCGTTTGAGGCTTTGCCCAATGGCCAACCTATGCATGGGCCTTTGAGCACATCCATTTGGTAGGCTATTTGGTTTACAATATTGGCAATAGGGCTGCCACTGTTGCTTTGTGTGTTGCCCACAAAAGTGCTGCGATAGCTTGCCCAGTCTGCGGCTACTTTATCGCTCAATGTTTTCATCCGAGCCACAATATCTTTTAGGTATTGGGCACGCTTGGCATCCATGTTGGGTATAGCATTGGGCTCGAAACACAAATAGTTGAGCGCAGGAAAACCTTGTGCATAAAAGGATGCACGAGAAAGGCTAGTAAAGTTGTTGCTGCTTGTGGCAATATTGTTGAGGATAGTAGCAGTGTCTACCGAAAAACCAGTGAGCGCACCATCGGTGGTAAAGCTATAATCTAAGCCGCCAGTAAAATTGAAGAAGTTGTCTAAAATAGCAGATTCGGCGGGGCCAAAGTTATACAAGCCACAACGAATATATTGCAGATGAGCATTGGCATAAGCCGTTTTTAGCGCAGCTTGTGTGCCGCTATTGGGGCTACTTGCAAACGCATCTATAGCTGCCTGAAGCTCAGATATATTTGTTTGCAGCGTGGCATATGCAGGTATTATTTGGTTGTCGGCATATTGCACCAGCATCGCAGTTTTATCAAAGTTGCCTTTGTCTGTATCGTCTGTTTTGTCGGGCTTATTGCACGATAAGACAGAAAGGGCTATAACTGCAATTGTAGAAAATATCAAATAAATAGGCTTCATTTAAAATAAATTTCGGGACAAAATAAGGGTGATTATTATTTGCTAATAAAGCGCACACAACCACTACAGTTATGTGCGCCTTGCGTACTTGGTGGGCAAAATTTATAATTAAAGACCGTAAGTACTTTTAAGAATATTTTGCGCAGCCACCAAGTCTGTAAAGCCAGGCTGATTGAGCAAGGTGTAAAAATCAGTGTTCAATATCATATTCAATTTGTCGTAATCACCTGCAGATAGTTTGCTATTGGCAGGGCGATATTTGAATGCAACTACAAAGCCAAAACCCTCGGACAAGCCATGTAGTTGTGTACCATAATTGCCAATTGCAGTAGCAGCAGTAGGCGAAGTAACATAGTTTAAAGCAGCGGCAGCAGCCAATTGCTCCCACTTGGCAAGGATAATATCTATTTGCTCGTTACGCACATTTACATCATAGCCACCAATTGCAGCACGCCCTTTGAGGAATGCATTGAAAAGAACCGCACCTGCATCTATTGCAGCCCCACGCTCGGCAAGGTATCCGCCCCACAACAGTGGTTTATCGGTATCTGTGCTAGCATATGTTTTTGTAGGGTCGTAATTGATAGGTACAGAAAGCATGCCAAATGCTGCATCCCACATAGCTTGTGCTTTAGTAGTATCTGTTGTAGCAAGCGATTTCACCTCTGTAAGTGTGCGCACGACTTCTTTAAAAAGCATAGCACTCATGGTGCCTTTTGTAAATGCCTGACCATATTCAAGACCACGAGGGCCTACGACAATTTTGTTGCTACCACGAGCCACAAAGCCACCCACACCAGCGCTTGCGGTGGCGCCTGTGTTGAAAATTAATACACTATCTGCATAAGACTTAATCATTGCAGCATCCGAAGTAAAGTTAGTGATGTTGTTACCCGAAGCATTCAAAGCCATATCTGTAAACGGATTGCCAGAATTGCTAAACATATTGTTGAGCATTGTTTGGTCTAATGCTACTATTGCAGATCCTGTATTGGCTTTTTTAAGATACGCATCTACTTCTACAGCCATTTGCACAAGAGAAGTAGATTGCGCATAATTGGCAGTTGCAAAATTATAAGTTGTAGGTACTGTGTAAGGTTTCACTAAAACAGGCTCATTATTTTCTTCTTTTTTGCAAGCACTAAAAGCAAGTAATAGCATTGCAGCTGTCGCAGTGTATTTCAATTTATTGTTCATCTTTTGTTATGTTGAATTATTTAGGATGCAAAAGTGCAGTAGAAAAACAAAGAGTATTTTTAGAATCGGGAAAAGGATTTTCATAATCGGGAAATGCTTTAAAACAAAAACGCCCCAACAAAACTGTTGGGGCGAACAATGCTTATTGAGCCTATTTACTTCTTAATTAATTTTCGGCTAGCAATTCGCTGGCCATTGTGCTCAATATTTATTTGATACAAACAAGGCAATAGCTGTGCTGTATTAAGGGTCAAATATTGGCTATAACTTAGCGTACCATAGTCTTGGCGCGCAACCACACGGCCTAGCATATCGCTTATACTTAATGCTATGGCAATAGGCTTGGTCACATTCAATTCTACGTTTACAAAATCGGTAGTAGGGTTGGGATATAGATTACCAAAAGACAAACCATCAATTTTTGTTTCATCAATAGAGCTGGTTTTGTCGTACCAAAACTCAAATGGGCCAGCTGCTCCGGGCATTGGCCTAGTAATGGTTTTACCATTTACAGAACTTGCCGAAATATAATATTCAAACACTTCGGTACTTGGCCCACTTGTTGCGGGTATGCTAGCTAGCCAATGATTGCCCGCACCTGCGGTCATACTTACTGTTGTCCAGCTGCTTGCACCTTTTATACGCCAATACAATGTAGCACTAGCAATACCGCTTTTATTGGTAATTTCTGCGTCTATTGGGTATGTAGATTGGAAAGATTCTAACGCACGGTATTCGTAGTGAAAAAAACGAAGTGGGTTGCTAGCTGCTACCTCTTTAGTAATGCAATGTATAGAGCCTCCAGAGCCATCAAGATAGCGCATGTCAATTGGGTAAATGGTATAGCCAGGATATGCTTTTTGTACAGCATCGATAGCAGCAATATCCCCCGCAGCATTACCACTAAGTGCGTCGCTAAAGATGGGTAAAACTATACTTTTGTTTACGATTAAATGATTGGAATAAGTGCGGGTATAATTTTCATAATCGGATGCAGAACTATACCAAGAGCCATCATCACGTGTAGGAAGCGGGATATTGACAAAATGATATGGCTGCGTATGATAGCCTGTTCTTTTGCTCATAGTATCTATACAATTATTAGCAATTACATAATCGGTAAAACCCGGCACAGTAGCCATTGCTAGCGGCATTTTGGTATAGACAAAAGTGTTCTCGGTGGTCATACCTAAATACAAATCAATGTGGCCAGTGCCGCCGTCGTGCGGCAAGGCTACAGGCACGTCTAGCCTATTAAGGTTAAGGTTGCTTTTGAGCGAATCTCTAGTACGACTAGGAGTATAGGCATAATAATAGCTGTTTTGATCGTAAACCGAGGAGCTGGTAACGGTATTTCTTGTACCATCTGTAAGAATATTACCCCCCTCTTGATAAATAGTAGATAAGGCAACCGGAACACTCATTTCGGCGCCCCATTTTTGCGTCAATAAATTGTCGAAATCTCTGCCGGGATAATAATTAAAATCTACCCAACCCAATTTATCATCCGTATCGTAGTAATAATTGACAGGGCCAAAATCACGAACCCAAAAATCATCTCCCTCATAAATAAAGAAGCGATAATTGGTGAGCGGTGTGCCATTAAGTGCCATGCATGCCTTCACAGCAAAAGTATCTGCAGCCTCCCAAACGTTGATGTAAACTTTGGCATCTGATTTCTGAATAGCATCTGCCAACTTTGTAAAGATGGGTGTGGATGGCGAGCTTAGCATAGTATCGATAACTGGCACGGCAGCCCAAGTATATGGCCAGCTTATAAATACGGCTTGCACCTCTTCAAACTCACCCGGAAAGCGAGCGTCATTGGGCACAATAGCTGTAGTCGCAGTTGTCTTCATAGTACTTGTAGGGGCGGCTTTTACAGCCGATGCAGGTAGCATTATCGGCTTGCGTTTGTGCTCTTTAAGAAACTTTGCCTTGCGCTGCGGTGGTGTCATTTGTCGCAGAGCATCATAGGCTGCCTGTTTTTCAGCAAGGGTAGTATTTATCTTGCTTTGTGCATTGGCACCAAAGGCTGCAAGACATAGAAAGCCAATGGAAGTGATGGCAGTAATTTTTCGCATCTGAATGTTTTTTGAAATTTAAAGTTAGGAGATTTTACTTGTCTTATTTCTTTTTCAAGAAATTCTGGGCCAACATACATCGCACACTTCCACCTCCTATTGTTTCGATGGTAGGAATAGGTATTGGAAGTATTTGACAGTATTTACCGATTTGTGCTAATTGCTCCTTTGTAAAAGACTCAAATGCAGATTGCGACATTGCCAAATAACTGATGTCATTTTTCCCATTTACAGCTAAAACATTGCCGGCAAAACTTTTTATTTGATCAAAACTAACATCGATGATTTCTTTACCAGATTGCAAGAGGCTTTGCACTACGCTGTTTCTTTCAGTTTCGTTTGGGATAGATGCCAAACAAATTACTGCAAAATCCGCACCAATACCGATTATCACATTAGTATGATACACTTCAACATTATGCTCATTTACAGCGTGGAAACTAATAGCCGTATAACCAATTTCATTACACAATTGTAGCAATACCGCAAGATGTGTGCGTGGAGAAAGACATGCATAAGCCACACGTGCAGTATGATCGAAAACAATGCTGCCCGTACCTTCCAAAAACTGGTGGCTAGCCTCATAATTACTGAGGTCGATAATTTTTGCAACTTGAAAATTATTTTCCAACTCAGTTACAACATCCATCCGCCTTTCTGCACGCCTGTTTGGGGTAAGCATGGGGTACAAAACCACAGTACCGTCTTCGTGGGTGCTTATCCTATTGTTCGGAAAAACAGCATCAGGTTTAATCACC
>JADLEN010000334.1 GCA_020846105.1 Chitinophagaceae bacterium
ACCTCTGGTCTAGGGAAAGGTGGCGCATTATTTTTCGGATCTAATCCAGCCCCAATAACAGGAGGCATCAAATCCTTCAAAATGGGTGCGGCTATTTTTGAGGGTAACGAGGCAGAAGAAGGAGGTGCTATTTATTGCGAGGATAGCAGCATCAAGCTAGAGTTTAATGGTACTGTTTTCCGTGGCAATAAAGCGGGCAAAGGCGGCGCTATCTATACCAATGGTAGTTTGGATATTAAAAATGCCAACTTCTATGATAACATTGCCGATACTGCCAATTCTATCTATATCCATAGCAAAATGGGCGGTACCGCAGCACCCTATATTAATGTAGAAAACACGCGTTTTTACAATCCATCCAAGCCTGCCAACAAACAAAACCACATATTTGCTACCTATAGCCCTAGTACGGCTATAGCCCCCGTTATCATCTTCAACAGCAATTGGTGGGGCAAAAGCGATACCATAGGTGTGCTGCGCGAGACTCCAAAAGGGCTTGTTGCCCTAGGTTATTGGGCAGTTGCCAATTGGAGTATCAAAAATGGCTTGCCCGTTGTGAAAGCAGATACCACCTTTCCGGTAGCGGCAGCCATCAAATACAACCACGGCTTGGCTTTCCCTGCCAATAGTTTTAGGGTGCTACAAGGCACTTTTACGGCAGATACAGGCACTTTTACACCAGTTACCGCAAGCATCAACAGTAGCAATGTGGTGAGTAGTACTTACAAAACATTCAAAGACACATCCAGCAAAAGTGCTACGGCAGATATTGTAGCTTGGATAGATGCCGATACCTTCCGCCAATCACAAATAGTATGGAGTATCGATACCCTAAATGATGCCAGCAATATTGCAGAAACTAAGCTGGAGCAAATATTAGTATATCCCAACCCTGCCAGCGATGTGCTCAATATCCAAGGCGCGGGGCTAGGCAGCCATATTGCACTCTACAATATGATGGGTAAGGCTTTGCTGGATTTTGAGGTGTCGCAGCCAGGCAATAGTTTTGGCTTTACGAATACAGGCCAAGCAATGTTTGTGCAAAAGGCAGACAAATCGGTATTGAGTATCGGTCATCTGCCCAAAGGCCAATACCTGCTGCAAGTCACAAGGCCCGATGGGCGAAAAGGCATTGCTAAAATAAGCAAAGAGTAAAAAAGGAAAGGCTATTTGTCGGTACAAATAGCCTTTCCTTTTTGAAAGTTTACGTATTAATGATTAGGAATTAGTCTTTTGGTTTTTCTGCAAACCTCATTTCATTGAGTAGCCATCCTGCACCACCTAGTTTTTCGACAATAAAAAGTGTGTAGCGAATGTCTAATGAAATGTTGCGGCACCAGTGTTCATCAAAATAATAATCGCTCATAGTGCCTTCCCATACGCGGTCAAAGTTGGTGCCGATAAGCTCGCCTTTGGCATTGAGCACTGGGCTGCCCGAGTTGCCACCAGAAGTATGGTTGTCGGCAATAAAAGCCAGTGGTACCGTGCCATTCACCGCCCAGCGACCATAATCTTTTTTGCTTTGCAAATTCAGTAATTTTTCTGGTGCATTGAATTCTGCGACATCAGCATTGTGCTTGGCTACAGCCTCGTCTACATTGGTTTGGTAGGCGTAGGTTGCAGGGCCATCGGGGTCTATACCTTTTACCTTTCCGTAAGCTATGCGCAGGGTGCTGTTGGCATCGGGGTAGAGGTCTTTGTATTTGTTTTGCAGCATCTGCGCTTTCATGTAAAGCCTGTTGTAGCGCGTAAGACTGTCTTGGTAGGCCATAAGTGTAGGCACTACTTTTTGGTTGCGAATATTGATGATCTCGTTATAAATTTTCCAGGCTGGGTCGTTAAGGATTTGTTCTTTTGTAAGCCCATTAAGTTTTTGAGCGTTGCTAGCAGCAGCGTTGTTAAAAACATAAGTTGCCCATTCTTTGTAAGAATTTCCATTTCTTGCAAGTTCGTCTTTGTAATATTTTGGCACAAAAGCTTTGCCTTTTTCTACAAACAGGGGCATCAATGTTTCGAAAACTGCTTTGTCGGTGGTGGCATCATAATTTTTGTAAAAACCAGTTGCGCTTTTTACTATTTTGGCAATAGAATCTTTGCTTTGTTGCTCGGTCAATGGTGCATTCATTACTTGCAATATTTTATCAAGCACAGCAGACTGGGCTATTAATTCTATTCCTAAAACAGATTCCCGTATGTATTCATTGGCTGCTAAAGTAGCGTCATTTGCAGTGCTCATTACTTGTATTTTGAACAATAAATTTTTGGCAAATTCAGGGGCATCGGCACTAGTGTTGGCCCAAGATTCGAACGCTTTTTCTTCCGTTTTTTTCTTTGCTACAGCATTGTTAAGTTTAAGTCCTTTTACTTCTCCTTGCCATTTTTTCCAGCCGTTGGCCACGCCTGCGCGTTTCGATGTGTATTTTAAAAACACCGCTCTATCTTGTTGCATGCGTGAAGTCCAAGCGGCAAGTTTTTTTGTTCTAGCTTCTATTCTTATTGGGTCAATGATATTCACTACTTGCTCCAATTCCATAGAAGAAATATATTCTTGGGTACGGCCAGGAAAGCCGTACACTAGCGTAAAGTCTCCTTCTTTGTATCCATTAGCATTAATGGTAAGAAAGGTTTTAGTTTCGTAAGGGCGGTTTTTGGTGTTGTATTTTGCCGCTTTATTATTGCTATCGGCATAGATTCTAAACATGCTAAAATCACCTGTGTGTCTTGGCCAGCTCCAGTTGTCGGTATCGCCACCAAATTGGCCAATACCGTTGGGCGGAAAGCCTACTAGACGTAAATCTTCGAAGGTTTCTGTGATAATAACCCAGTATTGATTGCCATTGGCAAATGCCTTGATAGCAGCGTCCATTTTACGTGTGTATCTGAACCCATTTTCTAGATGTTTTATTCTCACACTTATAACACTATCGCGCTGGCTGTCGCGCATTTCATCGTTAATGCCAATGAGTACCCGTTCGGTAACATTTTCCATTTCACGTATAAAAGTGACCTTGAGTCCTGGACACGGCAATTCTTGCCCCTTATTCATTGCCCAAAATCCCTTTGCAAAATAATCGGTTTCAGGTGTGGCAAGGCCTTGCACAGTGCCGTATCCGCAATGGTGGTTGGTGAGTAGCAAGCCTTGTCCGGAGATAATTTCACCAGTGCAGCCTCCTCCAAAATGTACCACAGCATTGTTGAGCCCCGTTCCTGTACTGTTATAAAGTTTTTCTACAGGAATTTGTAGGCCCGCGGCAATGATGTCATTGGGCGATTTTACTAATGCTGGCGGCACTTTCATGCCTTCTTTAGCAGCTGCTCTTTGCTGCGGAATCATCATACAGCCCCAAATGCTCAAAATAAGGCTTGCTTTTTTTGTGTTTAATTGCATAATATTGTCTTTAATTTCGGTTAAAGAAAATAAAAATTCTCGATTGTTATGAAAATTTTGGCATAATTATTACATTAGCGAAATATTTGCCGTCGAGAATCAAGTAAAAAAACTACTTTCAGAGTATGAGAAGATGCCTTATCCTTACTGTTTTGCTCATCGTAGCTCAGCTTAATGGACTATTTGCCCAGACTACTTTTGTCGCACCAGACACGGTGTGTATTAGACAACCTATAACGATGTATCCCACTGATACCACGGATGGTTCTTATTATTGGAGCTTCTGTTCGGGGTATATGATGGACAGGCCCGTAGGAAAACTTTTAGGTTCTACTTTCGGTATTGTTGATGCTTCTGATATTGAGATTGGAAAAGACAACAGTGGAAATTATTATGGTTTTGTAATTAACAGAGCGATACCAGAATTTGTAAGATTGGATTTTGGAAATTCACTTTCCAACATACCTACGCACACAAGCCTAGGTAATCTCGGAGGAACAATAAGCTTAGATGCAAACGGTTTGTTTTTGATGAAAGTTGGCAACAACCACGTAATGTTTGTTGTTGGTGGATCTACAATTGCCAATTCCTCTATTTCACGTTTAGATTTTGGTACATCATTGGGTAGCAAACCCAACTGTGTGAATATGGGAAATCTTGGCGGTTTGCTTAATGGCCCACGTGGTTTTTTCGCTGCTAAAGAAGGTCCTTATTGGTTTGGTTTTGTGGCAAACGCATTGGATGGCAAATTGATTCGTTTTGATTTCGGAACTAATATTTCTAATACCCCGAATCCAATTGATGTTGGCAATCCTTCTGGCGCTTTTGGCGACCCAAGCGATATGGCTGCCATCCGCGATAACATAGGCGATTGGCATATTTTTGTTACCAACTTTGCTGCAAACAATATTGTACACGTAGGTTTCGGTAGTTCATTAGCTTCTATACCCGCAGCATCAATATTGCCTACAAATCTTGCCAATCTTTTTAACCCTTCAAGTATCATTCTTGCAAAAGAGTGTGGTGTAGACTATGCATTTGTAACTAATGCTACAAGCAATAATTTTGTCAGACTTGCCTTTTCTGATTTGCCAACCTTGACATTCCAAGAGCAAAATTATACTTTCATGACAGGTCTTAAATCTTCTTTGGGTTTATCACATTTCATCAGAGAGAAAGACAATATTTATGCATTTTCTGTTAATGGAGACGGATCTTTAGGGTCTATAAACTTTGCCAACTGTAATAGTTCTATAAGCACCTTGCGCAACTCTGCAGAAAAATTTCCACCTGCGTTTTCTTATCACCAACCCGGTAGATACAGTGTGTTTTTGAGCAAAAATGAAGGAACTCCAGAAATGTCTATGGAGTGCCATGTAATAACTGCGCTACCAATACCTGCCATCACAATAGTTGACGACACTTTGGTGTGCCAAGGAGATACGGCTACACTATTTGGTATTGCTTTCGGCACAGATACGCTACGTTGGATGCCCAATTATAACATTACCCAAATCGAAACATTGTCTGATGGTTTCTTTACAAAAGTAGCCCCAGACTATTCAAGACCTTACCACTTTATAGCTATTTACCCAAATGGTTGCATCGTAGATTCTCCAATAGTAGTAACGGTAAATAAAGTAAATGCAGATGCGGGTATTGACAGGGTAATAGGCGATGGCGCTCGAACAGTTGTAGGGGGCCCAATGACTTCAGAAGGTTCAAACTTCAGATATGAATGGACGCCAACAAATTTCTTGGACAATCCGCTTGCACCCAACCCAACCTCTAATCCTTTATATGACATAGCCTACTCGCTAAAGGTTACTAATACTTTTGGTTGTGTTTCAACAGACACTGTGGTTATTAAAGTGTCTTGTGAAGATGTCAATCTGCCCAACGCATTTACTCCAGAAGATCATAGCACAAACAATGATTATTTTGGATTGAAAAATAAAAATATTGTCCAGTTAAATTATTTTAGAATTTTTGACCGCTGGGGCAAAGAAGTGTTTAGCACAACTGATATTTCAGAGCAATGGAACGGTCAGTTCGAAGGTGTAGATTGCCCATATGGTGTGTATGTTTGGACCGTTAATGGATTCTGTTCATCTGGTAAGCCAGTAGCCAAATCGGGGAATGTGACCTTACTAAGATAAACAAATTAGTAGCAATTATTACCCA
>JADLEN010000335.1 GCA_020846105.1 Chitinophagaceae bacterium
GCCAACCCAGAAATAAAAAAAACAGTGATACTTGCATCATCCAAGTACAGCAGGGTCACGCCCCATCCTCCAAGGGTGAGCCAAAGTATGATGGCTTTCAAGCCCGATATAAATCTATTCAACAAACCTTACCAGCCAGTAGCTGTATTGCTAGAGGGCAAGTTCAAATCGGTATTCAACAATCGCCTCGAAGCGGGTTTCCTCAAAATATTAAAAGACTCGCTAGGTATGCCTTTCCGCGCACATTGCGATAAGGCCACTAGTATGATTGTGGTTTCGGACGGCGACCTCCTCGACAATGATTTTTCTGAACGCCAAGGCACTATGGAGCTAGGCTATTATCGTTTTACGGGTCAGCGTTTTGGCAACAAAACCTTTCTGCTCAATTGCCTCGAATACCTTACCGATGGCTCTGGCCTTTTAGAGAGTCGCTCCAAAGACGTGAAGCTTCGCTTGCTAGATAGTGGCAGGGTCAAAACCGAAAAATCTAAGTGGCAATGGATCAATCTCTTGTTGCCCAATGCTATTGTTGTTTTGTTTGCCGTAGTATTTATGTTCTTCCGCAAACGCAAATACGAGCAGCCGGCATAAGGCTTACCTTCATTATTCTATTACTTTTAAAACACTAAAAATTATCATGGGCAAGACACTGGTATATGTAGTATTGTTGGGCATCTTAGGTTTTGGTGTGTACTTTTTCTTTTTCAAAAGTGCCGATAACCTTTACCAAGAAAAGGACGCCAACTTCACCTTCCGAGATACAGCTGCCATTGGCAAAATTTTTCTTGTAGACAATAATGGCACTTCTATATTGCTAGAAAGGCAGGCCGATAACAAATGGCTGCTCAATAAAGAATTTCCGGCAATGCCTTTGCAAATAGTGAATATTCTTACTTGCCTCAAAATGCAAACTGCCTTTAGCCCTGTGCCCGCCCGAGACCACGACCGTGTGGTAAAGTTGCTTGCAGGCCTTGCCACCAAGGTAGAGGTGTCTGACCGCAAGGGCAATAAAATGCGTGCTTGTTCTGTAGCTGGCCAAGGCCCCAACTATCATGGCTCTTATATGATTTTGGAGGGAGCCCAGCAGCCATACCTTGTAGAGATTCAAGGCTTTGATGGCTACCTTACCCCTCGCTACACGGTCGAGTTTAATGATTGGCACTCGCGCACACTCATTGCATTGTCCGAGGCCGACATTGCCAGTATCGAAATCCAATACCCCGAAGACCCAAGCAACTCTTTCAAGATGAGCAACACCGGCGCATCGCCCACCATTAGCGGCCCTGCGGCCAATAGTGCTAGCCCGCTCAATATTCGTAGAGCTTTATCTTACCTTACTTTTTTCAAAAATGTAAATGCCGAAGGCTTGCTCAATGGCATCCCCCATTTGGACAGTACCATAGCCAATGCCAAGCTTCGCTGCAAGTTTATTGCGCAAGCCAAAGACAATAAGCAAATAGCCCTAGACATCTATTGGATACCCCTTTCCGAGCAAGAGCAAGAAATAAACGCCCAAGAGGGCTCTGTGGTAGAGCAGGTAGAGCGCCACTATTGTGTAAACCGCAGCAGCAACGATACCTTCCTAATACAAACACGCACCTTTGAGAAGTTGCTTCAGAAAGGTGCGGTGTTTTATCAGCAATAGCCGCTAAGCCATTACTATTATTGTGGTGTCTATTATTGTTTAGCCAATATCGCCTACCATTGTTTTAGGGTCTACCCAAGCATCAAACTCTTCGGCTGTAAGATAGCCTAGTGCCACCGCTGTTTCTTTCAGGGTAGTGCCATTCTTATGTGCAGTCTGTGCTATCTCTGCCGCTTTGTAATAGCCTATTTTGGTATTCAGCGAGGTCACTAGCATCAGCGAATTGTTCAAGTGTGCTTTAATATTCTTGTCTATCGGCTCTATACCTACCGCGCATTTATCGTTAAACGATACACAGCCATCGCCTATAAGCCTAGCACTGTGCAAGAAGTTGTATATCATCATCGGTTTGAAAACATTAAGCTCGAAATGGCCATTGCTACCACCTATAGATATCGCTACATCATTGCCCATCACCTGTGCTGCTATCATTGTTAGCGCCTCGCACTGTGTAGGGTTCACCTTGCCTGGCATTATAGACGAGCCTGGCTCGTTGTCTGGTATCATTATCTCGCCAATGCCGCTTCTTGGGCCCGAGCTCAGCATCCGCACATCATTCGCTATCTTCATCAAGCTTACCGCTACCGTTTTTAGTGCGCCATGCGCCTCTACAATAGCGTCATGCGCCGCTAGGCTTTCAAATTTGTTTTCTGCTGTAATAAAAGGCAAGCCCGTAAGCATGGCTATCTTGCCAGCCACATGCGCTGCATAGCCTTTGGGCGTGTTTATGCCCGTACCCACAGCAGTGCCGCCTAGTGCTAGCTCGCTCAGGTGTGCTAGTGTATGGTTTATAGCCTTCAAGCCATGGTCTAGTTGAGACACATAGCCACTTAGCTCTTGGCCCAGCGTTATAGGTGTGGCATCCATAAAATGGGTACGGCCTATTTTTACCACCTGCATATACGCCTTAGACTTTTCTGCCAGCGTATCGCGTAGCTTCTTGATACCCGGTATCGTAGTCTCCATCAATATCTTATAGGCTGCTATGTGCATTGCCGTCGGAAAGGTGTCATTGCTCGATTGCGACTTATTCACATCATCATTCGGGTGAATAAACTTCTCTTTGTCGCTCAGCGCGCCGCCATGCAGCACATGGGCACGATAGGCCACCACCTCATTCACATTCATATTGCTTTGTGTGCCAGAGCCCGTTTGCCATACCACTAGCGGAAACTCACTATCCAGCTTGCCTTCCAATATCTCGTCGCATACCATACCTATCAGCTCCATTTTCTCGGGGGCTAGGCCCGCAAGCTCGCAATTGGTAATAGCTGCCGCTTTTTTAAGATAGGCAAATGCCCTGATAATCTCCTTCGGCATCTTGTTGATGTCTTGGGCTATCTTAAAATTGTCTATCGACCGCTGTGTCTGAGCGCCGTAGTACGCAGTTACGGGCACCTTTACCTCGCCCATAGTGTCTTTTTCTATTCTGTACTCCATATTCTATGTTTGGTTAATAATAAAATTAAAAGAACAAAAACGCTTTGCTCCGCCGCAAAGGTAATTTTTAACCCGTATATCTATCACCCTCGCCCCTATGTTTTTCATCAGCAATGCAGTCTTTATTTATAATAGCCTACATTCGCCCCTCACTCAAAAAAAAACAAAACAACAACAACAACATGAAAAAGACTAACCGCTTCTCAGCACCCTTCCAAACAGCATTTGTAGCCCTGCTAGCCGCTATGTTCCTTTTTTCTGCCTGCAAAAAAGAAGAAAAAAAAGACGAGTACAAGGCTAAATACACCGTCACTTGCACCGGCACCTTTGTAGGCGGCGCACCCACCGTTACCTACAAGAGCGCTGCTGGTACAGACCTTACCGAAACCGTAACCGTAGGCACACCTTGGGTAAAAGAAGTAACGAGCGAAACCAAATTTGCCATCTATGTAAAAGTAAACGGCACCATCAACGACGGCGGTGTGCAGCTCGACTTTGAAGGATTCAAAAATGGCAGCACCGTAGAGATTGCCGATTATAGCCAATCTACCCCCTACGA
>JADLEN010000336.1 GCA_020846105.1 Chitinophagaceae bacterium
GAAGGCTACCCTGCTGCTGAAATGAAACATGGCCCAATTGCATTAATCGACGAGGAAATGCCTGTAGTATTTTTAGCAACAAACAAAAGTGCTTACGAAAAAATCGTTTC
The DNA here is from genome assembly GCA_020846105.1 of Chitinophagaceae bacterium. Classification (GTDB taxonomy): domain Bacteria; phylum Bacteroidota; class Bacteroidia; order Chitinophagales; family Chitinophagaceae; genus Rurimicrobium. The sequence goes on from JADLEN010000336.1 coordinate 111, forward strand.
GAACATACAAGAAGTAAAAGCAAGGAAAGGAAAAATAATAGCAATTGTAAACAAAGGCGATACGCAAATAAAAGCAATTGCTGACCATATAATAGAAGTACCTGAGGTAGACGAAATAATATCGCCGTTAGTAACCATTGTACCTTTACAATTATTAGCTTATCATATTGCTATAATGAGGGGCTGTAATGTAGACCAACCCAGAAATTTAGCAAAATCTGTTACTGTAGAATAATACACTAGATTTTTCTGCACAAAGTGCCTAGCTTTTATCCACAATAGCTAGGCACTTTTTTTTATTGTACCTACAATCACAGCAATTGCTTAAATTTGCGACACTAACTTCTCTTTTTTTAAAAATTTCTACAAAATAATATGCCTTATTTATTCACTTCAGAATCTGTATCAGAAGGACATCCGGACAAAGTAGCTGATCAAATTTCTGATGCACTTATTGACAATTTTTTGGCCTACGACCCCGATGCAAAAGTAGCTTGCGAAACACTAGTAACTACTGGCCAAGTAGTTTTGGCTGGCGAGGTAAAATCAAAAGCCTACCTTGATGTGCAAGATATTGCCCGTAATGTAATCCGTGAAATAGGCTACACCAAGTCTGAGTATATGTTTGAAGCAAACTCCTGCGGAATATTATCAGCAATTCATGAACAGTCCGACGACATAAATAGAGGTGTAGATAGATCTACAAAAAAAATAGATTTTGAAACAAGAGCCAATGCACAAGGTGCTGGCGACCAAGGCATGATGTTTGGCTATGCTACCAGCGAAACCGACAATTATATGCCACTGGCACTAGATTTAGCACACAAAATTTTAAAAGAGCTGTCAAAAACAAGACGTGCGGGCAAAGAGCTTAAATACCTACGTCCTGATGCTAAAAGCCAAGTAACAATTGAGTACTATGACAATAACAAACCCGTAAGAATTGACACAATTGTTGTATCAACACAACACGACCCTTTTGAAAATACCGACAAAAAAATGTTGGACAAAATCAAAAAAGACATTATTGAAATCATAATGCCACGTGTTAAAAAGCAATTAAAACCTGCACTCCAAAAACTTTTTAACGACAAAATCGTATATCATATCAACCCCACTGGTAAATTTGTTATTGGCGGGCCACACGGCGATACAGGCTTGACGGGAAGAAAAATTATTGTAGACACTTACGGTGGCAAAGGTGCACATGGCGGTGGCGCATTCTCTGGCAAAGACCCAAGCAAGGTAGATAGATCAGGCGCGTATGCCACAAGGCATATAGCCAAAAACCTTGTAGCTTCTGGGCTCTGCAGCGAAGTATTGGTGCAAGTATCTTATGCAATAGGTGTAGCAAAACCATGCGGAATTTTTGTAGATACATACGGAACTGCAAGTGTAGAAATGAATGACGGTGCCATAGCAAAGATTGTGGAGAAGGTTTTTGATATGCGTCCATACGCTATTGAGCAAAGACTAAAATTAAGAAATCCCATTTATTCCGAAACAGCCGCTTATGGCCACATGGGCAGACAGCCAGAAACTGTGACAAAAGTTTTCAATAAAGGGAAAGACAATGAGAAAAAATTAAAGGTCGAGCTATTTACATGGGAAAAGCTAGACTACGTGGATAAAGTAAAGAAAGCATTTGACCTAAAATAGAGCATCCTTATCAACTGAAATCATATATCTATCAATAAACTGTTATCAATAGTTTAAAAAACGATTTTTTTTTTTACCTTTGAAACTGAAGTTATAAATAAATAAACTCAAAAATAAATTACAATGATGAAAAAATTATTGTGCTCCCTATCAATTCTTGGCTTGTTGGCCACAAGTGCACAGGCCCAAAAAGTATTGCCCTGCGGTACTGATCAAGTTAATAACGACTTAATCAAACTATACCCCGAAATAGCAACAAAAAATGCTGCTCTTAGCGAAGAAATTGCCGGTAAATTGTCGAAGCTTACAAAAAAAGATTTGCTACCATTTGCCAAAACTACAGCAGATGGCTTTACCATTTATGATGTACCTCTGGTCTTTCACGTAATTCATGATTATGGTCAAGAATACGTAAGTGATGATTCAATTAAACGTTGTGTAGAACAAACAAACGAAATTTTCAATAAGTATAATGCTGGTCGCTTTGATGTAATAGCCCCATTCGCAGGTTTTATTAACAACACCTCAACTGAATATATTGGAGATGGAAAAATTTATTGGCATTTGGCAAAAAAAGACCCTATGGGCAATCCTACCAATGGTGTAACACGCCGCCGTAGCTACCTTACTGGGTATGGTGGCGACTTGGCTAAATACGACCAATGGCCACCTAACAACTATATGAACATCTGGATTATCAACAAAATGTCTGATGTACATTCTAACGCAGCAGCCTATGCCTATAAACCGGCTACTGGTGCAGTAATACCTTATTATGATGGTGTTATTACCTTGTTTAGTTACATAAACCAAGACAATACAATTGCTCATGAACTTGGCCATGAACTAAATCTATATCATCCTTGGGGTAGTACCAACAGCCCTGGGGTGGCTTGTGGCGACGACGAGGTGCTTGACACCCCTCCTACAAAAGGGCACGACCCAGCTGGTGGCTGTAGCGACCTTAAAGACCTATATGATACGGCTTGTCTTTACAGAAGAGACATACCCATAGCGAAGCAAAGAATAGATTCAATAAAAATAATTTCGGATACAACCATTGGACTTTCAAGAGGTATCGCTTTCCGCAATAGAACTGCTACTACTATAAATGAGTTAAGCTTTTACCCTACTGCTGCAATTGGCTCTACCTACAAAATAGGACTTATGCGCAAAGACCCTGGCTTCCCAGAAACCCTTATTGATAGCGCTATTGTAGTAACAACAGTTATTGATTCTATCCAGAAAGTAACACCCAATTTCGTAATTCCTCCTGCTGATACCAACACTACTTTCTTCATTGTATTTATGCAAAATCCTGGTGCAGCGAGAGATACTATTACAGCATCAACTTCAGGATATTCTAGAGGTTATGATTATACCATTTTGATCAAAAATGTTGCCACAGACAATTTTTACAATTATTTTTATAACTGGCGTATCA
>JADLEN010000337.1 GCA_020846105.1 Chitinophagaceae bacterium
AAGGAATGCTTCGTCTGCTGGGCCTATTTCGAATTGGATATCGGCAAATTTACCACGACCACCAGTTTGCTTTTTGTAGGTTTCGCGGTGTGTTATCATCGCTGTGAAAGCCTCTTTGTAAGCTACCTGAGGTGCGCCTTGGTTTACTTCTACTTTAAATTCGCGACGCATACGGTCAAGAATAATCTCGAGGTGAAGCTCGCCCATACCGCTAAGTACTGTTTGGCCAGTTTCTTCGTCGGTTTTTACACGTAGTGTAGGATCTTCTTCGATAAGTTTGGCAATGGCCATACCCATTTTATCAACGTCGGCCTGCGTTTTTGGCTCGATGGCGATAGAGATAACGGGCTCGGGGATAAACATATTCTCGAGGATGATTGGGTTCTTTTCGTCGCAAAGGGTATCGCCCGTTTTGATGTCTTTGAAACCAACGGCTGCGCCAATGTCACCTGCTTCGATAAAGTCTAGTGGGTGTTGTTTGTTGGCGTGCATTTGCATGATACGAGAGATACGCTCGTTTTTGCCAGAACGTACATTGTATATATAAGAGCCAGCATCCAAATGACCAGAATACACTCGGAAGAACGCTAGGCGGCCTACGAAAGGATCGGTCATGATTTTGAAAGCCAAAGCTGCGAATGGTTCTTTAGCATCGGGCTTGCGCTCTAAGATTTTTTCTTCATCGTCTGGGTCTGTACCAGTGATGGCTTCTACATCTAGTGGAGAAGGTAGGTAACGGATAACGCAATCGAGCATTTTCTGTACACCTTTGTTTTTGTAAGAAGAGCCACAAAGCATTGGGATAATGCTAAGGTCTAGTGTGGCTTTACGTACCGCTTCGTGTATTTCGTCTTCAGAAATAGAGTTAGGATCTTCGAAGAATTTCTCCATCAAAGCATCGTCATATTCAGCTACAGCTTCTACAAGCTCAGCGCGGTATTGGTTTGCTTCTTCAAGCATATCTGCAGGTACTTCGCCTTCGGTATAAGTCATACCCATAGACGCGTCGTCCCATACAAGAGATTTCATGGTTATCAAATCTACCACACCTTTGAAATTATCTTCGGCACCAATAGGCAATTGCAAAGGCACAGCTTTTGCACCTAGCATGTCACGTACTTGCTTCACTACTATAAGGAAGTCGGCACCGATACGGTCCATTTTATTAACGAAACCTACACGAGGTACGCGGTAACGGTTGGCTTGGCGCCAAACGGTTTCAGACTGAGGTTCTACACCATCTACCGCCGAAAACAAAGCTACAAGACCATCCAAAACACGCATAGAACGCTCTACCTCAATGGTAAAATCCACGTGACCTGGCGTATCGATGATGTTGAATTTGTATTTTTTAGATTCTGGCAATACAGCACCTTGTACTGTAGGGAAATTCCAAAAACAAGTAGTAGCTGCTGAGGTAATGGTGATACCACGCTCTTGCTCTTGAGCCATCCAGTCCATAGTAGCGCCACCATCGTGCACTTCTCCTATTTTGTGGTTTACCCCTGTGTAGTAGAGGATACGTTCTGTGGTGGTAGTTTTACCAGCGTCAATATGCGCTGCGATACCAAAGTTGCGCTGTAAGCGTAAGTCTGCCATTGTATTATTTAATTTTTAAAAATTCTGATTTAAAATCGAGTGCAAAAGTAGGGGAATTTGATAAGAAAAAATGCCTTGAGTATAATATGGATAAAAATAATTTCCGAAACGATAATACTTGCAATAATACAGGTGTTATAAGAACACTTTTGTTGCACAATATTGCCTTGGTTAATTCTTGGACCTTAGATAAGCTTTGGCCATTTCCTGAATGGTATCTTCCATAGTTGTAAAGCTATAGTTAGGAAAATGATTTAAGAATTTGCTATTGTCGTAATAGCATTGGGTGTTGGCCGTGCGTGTGGTCTCTTTAGTAATAGTTGCCCGCTTGCCAATGGTTTTTTTCAAAAGCCAGTTCCAACGCCAAAGTATGCTTGTAGCCCAGTATGGTGCTGCAATATGTGGTGGTTTTTTGCCAAGGGCATTGGCCATTGTGGTAAATATATGTCGGTAGCTATGGTTGCCTTCGGAAAGGATAAAGCGCTCTTCGCACACATCGCTTTTCATGAGTATTTGCATTGCATTTACTACATCTTGCACAGCTACCCAGCCGTTAATGCCTTGGGTATAAAAAGGGAATTCTTTGAAGGCAAAGTTCATTAGTTTGGCAGAGCCCTCTGTCCAGTCGCCAGTGCCAAGAATAATGGAGGGGTTGATAATTGCGGCATTTAAGCCTTCGGCCATGGCACGCCATACTTCCATTTCGGCTAGGTATTTGCTACGAGCATAAGCGGTATTGTTTTTACTTTCTTCCCAAAAAGAATCTTCTGTTAGCGGAATGGACAAATTGCCTCGGCCAAGAGTAGCAATAGAGCTGACGTGTATCAGTTTTCGGATATTAGCCACAAGGGCAGCATTTACCACATTGGCTGTAATGTTACGGTTGTGAATTTGTACCTTATACTTGTCTTCAGACTCAAAAGAAACCATGCCTGCGCAGTGATAAACTTCATTAATATCTTGGAAAGCCTCCTCTACAGCAAATACGTCTAGTAAATCGCATTGCATCCAAGAGGTGTTTGGTAGTTGCAGTAGCTCTTGGCTAGGCAATGTGCTATGGTACAATGCACGCACGGCTACTGGCTCCAGTTGGCTGAGTGATTTTACTAAGTGTTGGCCCAGAAAGCCACTTGCACCGGTGATAAGAATCATGAAAATTTAACAGCTTTCGACATGCTTTTTGTAATTGTCTAAAATAGCTTGCCAGCCAGCTTTTTGCATTTCTACTGGGTTGAATTGTTCTGCATCGAAGGCAATAGAAACCTCGGTATTATTGCCACTTGTAGTAAAAATAATATTGGCTTTACGGCCATCTTCCATAGTGTAGGCTATCTTTTCGTTCGTTACTATTTCATCATACACCGCTTTGAAATCGAAGCCAAAGCTGCCATTCTTTGCTTCCATCCTGCCTAGGTATTCGCCACCTACTTTAAGGTCGTTAGTAGCAGTAGGGCAGTGCCAATCATCTGATGCAAAATTCCATTTGGTAATATGTGAAGGTTCTGTAAAGCAAGCCCATGCTTTGGGTGCGTGTGCTGCCACTGTTGTAGTTACTGTAATAATTTCGCCTGCCATGTTTATTTATTTGAATAGTGCAATTATTGATTTGTGCGACATTTTTCTGGGTTATTCTATTGCTTCAAATTGTTTTAAGAAGCGTACATCGTTTTGAGAATATAAGCGAAGGTCGTTTACTTGATATTTTATTTGGGTAATGCGTTCTACGCCCATACCAAAAGCAAAACCTGAATATACCTCAGGGTCGATGCCAAAATTGCGCAACATATTGGGGTGCACCATGCCGCAGCCTAAAATCTCTACCCAACCGGTATGCTTGCAAAGGTTGCAACCACTACCACCGCATACGGTACAAGATATATCCATCTCGGCACTAGGCTCTGTAAAAGGGAAATAAGATTGACGAAAACGAAGCTTGGTGTCGGGGCCAAACATTTCGCTCACAAAATGAAATAGTGTTTGTTTTAGGTCGGCAAAAGACACTCCTTTATCGATATACAAGCCTTCGCACTGATGGAAAAAACAATGTGCCCGCGCAGAAATAGTTTCATTTCGGTAAACACGCCCGGGACAAATAACCCGTAGCGGTAGTTCTCCTTTTTCCAACATTCTTGCTTGCACAGACGACGTATGTGTACGCAATACCCAATCTGGGTTGGATGCCACGTAGAAAGTGTCCTGCATGTCTCGGGCCGTATGGTTTTCGGGCATATTTAGCGACGTGAAATTATGCCAATCATCTTCTACTTCTGGGCCAGTGGCAACACTAAAACCAAGCTTTTCGAAAATAGAAACTATCTTGTTTTCGACAACGCGCAATGGGTGGCGTGTGCCAGTAGGTATGCTGGTGCCGGGTAAGCTAAAGTCTATTTTAGCTTCTGTACTTTTGTTGTCGTTTTGCAAATGCGCAAAAGCTTCATACCGAGCTTCGGCAAGCATTTTAAAGGCATTGAGCAGTTGCCCTGCCTCTTTTTTTTGTGGGCCTGGCACATCTTTCATTGCCCCAAAAATTTCTTTTACAATTCCTTTTGTACCTAAATATTGAATTCGATAAGCTTCTAACTCGGCAGCATTCGATGGTGAAAAGGCATTGATATCGGCTTCGTGAGCGGCAATTTTGTGCTGTAAATCTTGCATAAGCTGCAAATATAGGCAATTAGCGTATTGAGTAAATTGGAAAAATAGTTTGACTTGGGCTTATTTTTAACAAGCATTTTAAAATCAGATTAGGATTTTTTTTTGTCGTGCCTTATCTTTGCCGGCCTTATGCGATTTCATCTGTATTTAGTTCCCATTCTTTTACTTAGTTTTAGCCTGCTAATATCCTGTGGTGGGTATGAGAAAGTAAAGCGAAGCAATGATGTAAACTACAAACTTACGATGGCTAATAAATACTTTGATAAAAAGGATTTCCAGCATGCAAGAGAGCTATACGAAAGCCTGATGCCTGTAATGAAGGGCACAAAGAATTTTGAACCGATGTATTATAAATACGCATTGTCTTGTTTCAATCTTAAAGATTATAACTCATCTTCATATCATTTCAAAAATTATACAAGTTCTTTTCCTACCTCGCCCAATAGCGACGAAGCTAATTTCTTGCATGCGTATTCTATTTACAAGTTGTCTCCCAAGATAACGGTGATGCAATCCAATACCGAAAAAGCGCTAGAGGTTATGCAATCTTATGTAAACAACAACCCAGATAGCAAGCATGCCGATGAGGCCAAAACCTATATTAGTATATTGCAAAGCAAGCTAGAAGAAAAGGAAGCAATTGCAGCCAAACTATATTACGATATAAATCAATTTAGAGCAGCTACAGTAGTTTACAAAAACCTCCAAAACGATTATCCTTTTTCTACCAAAATGGATGAGTATCAGTTTATGATTGTAAAAGCAAATTACAAATTTGCAAAGGCAAGTATAAAGCTGAAACAAGAGGAACGATATGTAAATGTGCTGAGCGCTTATCAAGAGCTTGTAGATAATTACCCTAATTCTAAATATATAAAGGATGCTGAAAAATATTTTTCAGCAGCAAGTGATAATATTAAAAAACTAAAAAATGAGCATCAATAAAAAAGCACTAGCTTCTGTTAATCCGCTTATCGAGACGCGCGATGTAACTGCCCTTAAAAACCAAACGGGCAACTTGTACGAGAGTATTGTAGTAATGTCGCGCCGTGCAAGCCAAATATCTTTGGTGGTAAAAGAAGAATTGCATAAAAAGCTAGAAGAGTTTAGTAGCCATACGGATAACCTTGAGGAAATACACGAAAACAAAGAGCAAATTGAAATTTCGCGTATGTACGAGCGTCTTGCTAACCCTGCATTGCAAGCCCTTACAGAGTTTCAAGACGATAGAATTTACTACAGAAAAAAATAAATTTCTGAGCCATATTTTGTGAGCGCGGCAATGGGTATTAATTCATTGCTGCGCTTTTTGATGAATTGTACTGAACGAAATATTTATAACCTTGTATCGACATATATTTTTTGACCTTGACCATACCTTATGGGATTTTGACAAAAATGCCGAAGTATTGCTGAAGCAGCTTTACCAATCTTTTAAACTCAAGGAACGTGGGGTAGATGAATTTGACGAATTCCTGATAGCATTTCATTATCATAACGAAAGGCTATGGGCCCGTTATCGTAGCGGCTTTATCAAAAGAGACGATTTTAGGTTCAAACGTATGTGGCATACCCTGCTAGATTTTAGGGTTGGAGATACTCAATTGGCCAATGAATTAGGCGCTTCATTTTTTGAATATTTTCCGCAACAACGAAATCTTTTTCCGGGCGCAAAAGAACTTTTGGCATATTGTGCTTCCAAATATTCGCTACATATTATTACCAATGGTTTTGAAATTACACAAAGGCAAAAGCTTTACAATTGTGACATTCTGCCATTTTTTACCCATATTATTACCTCAGAAAAAAGCAATAGTGTAAAGCCCAAAAAAGAGATTTTTGACTATGCGCAATCTTTGGCTAATGCAGCAATTAGCGAATGTGTGATGGTTGGAGATAACTTGAATGTTGATATTCTTGGTGGGCAAAACGCAGGTTGGGATACCATATACTTCAACCCCAAAAAAAACCAACATGAAGGGAAAACTACTTTTGAAGTAGCTACGTTGTCCGAAATTGTCCAAATTTTATAAATAAAAGACTTATTTATTTTTATCTTTAAAGCCTTAACCTAATAATTCAAACTTATGGCATTACCAAATGTTTTCAATAACCAAGTCAGTAACCAATTAATAGACCGCATCAAAACTCTAAGCCCCAATACTAATGCAAGCTGGGGTAAAATGAATGTTGGGCAAATGTTAGCGCATTGCAACGTTACTTATGAAATGGTTTTTGAAGATAAACATCCCAAACCTGGCGCCATGATGAAATGGATAATGAAAATGATGGTAAAAGATATAGTAGTAAATGAGAAGGCTTTTAAGCATAATAGCCGTACTGCTCCACAATTTTTGATAACCAATGAGCGGATTTTTGAACAAGAACAAAAAAGACTAATCGACCATATCTCAAAAACCCAAGCACTTGGAACCGATTTTTTTGAACAAAAAGAATCACATTCTTTTGGAAAACTAACAGCAACAGAGTGGAATAATATGTTTTACAAACATTTAGACCATCACCTTACCCAATTTGGCGTGTAGCATAAATGAAATGCGCTGAGTATACAATCAATATAAATTAAGAATCAATGCCATTAGCGGCCAATTCGAGAGAGTTAGTCCTCAAGATTATTTTTATTTCTGTAGCTACAATCATTTTGTCGCGCCTTTTTTATCTTCAGCTATTCGAAGATAAGTATAAGGTAATGGCAGATGATATTGCTATTATGCGCAAAATAGTGTACCCACCTAGAGGTGTGATATACGACCGCAAAGGCAAGGTAATGCTCAACAATGAAGTGGTTTACGACCTAGTGGTAACACCCATTGAAGCAAAAAAAAGAGTAGATACGCTTCGGTTTTGTGAAGCTTTGGGCATAGATACCACAATGTATGGTAGGCTAATGCATAGGGCAATAAATAAAAGTGGATGGGTGCGGCAAACTGTATTTTTAGAACAATTGTCCGAAGCACAAGCAGCGCGATTTCAAGAAAATATTTTCCTTTTTAATGGTTTTCAGATGGTGGAGCGCAATATACGCTCTTACCCAGACCCTCACGCAGGCGTAGTTCTTGGCTATATTGGCGAGGTGTCTCCCTCCATGCTCAAGCGCGACAGATTTAAAAGTTATAATCAAGGCGACTATGTAGGCATAGACGGTCTGGAGCTTGCTTACGAAGAAATATTGCGTGGGCAGCGAGGTATTTATTATATCGAAAAGGATAATTTTAATAGACCACGAGACTCCTACAAAGGCGGGGCTTTAGACTCTCCGGCTATGGCAGGTCGTAGTATTGAGCTACACCTCGATGCTGATTTGCAAGCTTATGGCGAAAATTTAATGGCCAATAAATTAGGTAGCGTAGTGGCCATAGACCCTGCTACTGGTGGTGTTTTGGCTATGGTGAGTAGTCCATCGTACAACCCTAATTTGTTGCGCGGCAAGGAGCGGTCTCGCAATTTTGGCAAATTGTTTCTTGATGCCACTAAGCCATTGTTCAATCGCGCAATGAAAGGCTCATACAATCCTGGTTCTACACAAAAGCCATTGACAGCCTTAGTGGCTTTGGATGAAAATGTTATCACCCCATCATTTGGTTATCCTTGTGGTGGTGGTTATTATGCCTGTGGCAAACGGATAGGTTGTACCCATAGTGGTGGTGGGCATGCTGCCAATTTGCGTGCGGCATTAGCCAATTCTTGCAATTCTTATTTCGTTCACATTTATCGGTTGGCAGTAGATAAAAAGGCTTACGGAAATGTAAAGGCGGGTCTTCATAAGTTTTATGAACACATGTACGCATTTGGTCTTGGGCATCCTTTAGGTATAGATTTGCCAGGCGAAAAAGGTGGTCCACTCTACGATGTAAAGGACTATGACAAGATGTACAATGGCTCATGGAACTCTTGTACCAACCTATTTGTAGGTATGGGACAGGGTGAGATAGCCACTACGCCTTTGCAAATGGCCAATGCCATGTGTATTATAGCCAATAAAGGTTTTTATTATACCCCACATTTTGTAAAATCGGTGGCTAATAATGCGAATGACCCTATTTTGGCACCGTTTAAAATTAAACATAAAACAACCAATATTTCAGATTCTGCCTATGCAATTGTAGGGCTAGGGATGATGGATGTAGTAGATAAGGGCACGGGTGCTGTAGCACGCTTGCCAGGAGTAGAGGTATGTGCCAAAACAGGTACTGTAGAAAATAAAGCTGTAGTAAATGGGCAAGTGATGAAGCTACAAAACCATTCAATGTTTGTAGCCTATGCACCTCGTATCAATCCTAAAATAGCTAGTGCTGTAGTAGTAGAAAATGCCGGATATGGCGCTACATGGGCTGGCCCTGTTGCAAGCCTGATGATAGAAAAATACCTTAATGATACTATTGCCACCTCAAGAAAAGGCTTGCAAGAAAAAATGTTTAATGCTAATGTAATTCCCAAGTACACCTATATAATAGATTCTGCAACAAGACTACGCGATAAGATGATATGGGAGCGAAAACAGCACAGATTGAAATACCAAGAAAGCGTAAAGCATTACCAAGACTCTTTACAAATAAGGCTTTGGATAAAAAAGAACCTTATGTAGTACCCTAAAATAAATATCCATTTTTATGACAAAGGAACATCACCAAGGTTCTCAAAAAAAGAATCGACTTACACTGTATATTTTTATTGCACTTGTTGCAGGTATCATTTTGGGCTATGTGCTCAATACTGCATACATCAATGAAGACAATGCGATGATACACCAAATAGACTTGGACATTGCACAGCTAAAAAAAACAGCACCATTAAGCCTGCCCGATGAATTGAAGCTGTTGTCTGAAAAACGGACAGAAATATTACAATCTCGTGATAGCAAATTAGAGCCATTTACGCTTATGGCAGATATTTTTCTAAGACTTATCAAAATGATTGTTGCGCCATTGGTGTTTAGTACGCTAGTGGTAGGTGTAGCAAAGCTGGGCGATATAAAATCTGTTGGACGTATTGGTGGCAAAACACTTTTGTGGTTTTTTAGCGCATCACTTGTGAGTTTGGTATTAGGTATGTTTTTGGTCAACTATTTCGAACCTGGTGCTCAAATGCACCTACCCTTGCCCGACAGTAGTGTAGAATTAGGCCTTCAAAAGACTGCGTTTTCAATTAAAAATTTCTTGTACCATATTTTTCCTACAAGTATTTTCGAGTCATTGGCCAATAATGAAATACTTCAGATCGTTGTGTTCTCTTTACTTTTTGGCACGGCCACTGCAGCTATTGGCGACCACGGAAAAATATTAATTGATTTTTTTGAAGTTGTAGCAGACGTGATTTTGAAAATAACAGGCTATGTGATGAATCTTGCGCCCATAGCTGTTTTCGGAGCAATGGTAGCTGTAATAGCCAAGCAAGGCGCTGGTATCTTAGCTACCTATTCTATTTTTATAGGAGAGTTTTATTTAGGGCTTTCGGCATTATGGCTAGTACTTATTTTGGCTGCATTTTTGGTTATTGGTAAGCGTGCTTTTACCCTTTTCAAAAGAATGAAAGACCCTGCACTGCTAGCTTTTAGTACTAGTAGTAGTGAAGCTGCATTTCCCAAAATGATGATGGAGTTAGAGCGCTTTGGTTGTGGAAAAAAAATTGTCAGTTTTGTATTACCTCTTGGCTATTCTTTCAACCTTGACGGTTCTATGATGTACATGACTTTTGCATCATTGTTTATCGCTCAGTCTTATGGTATTCATTTGCCAATGGCCACACAAATAAGCATGCTGTTGGTGCTAATGCTTACCAGCAAAGGTATTGCTGGGGTTCCCAGAGCATCTTTAGTGGTAATTGCTGGTACACTTAGTACGTTTAATATTCCTGAAGCAGGCTTGGCTTTGTTGCTCGGTATCGACCCTATTTTGGACATGGGACGTAGCGCCACCAATGTTATTGGCAATAGTGTGGCCACCGCAGTGGTGAGTAAGTGGGAGGGCGAGTTGCATCACTAAATATTGTTTGTTTTTATCCACTTTTTTGTGTTTAAATAGTTTCGTTAGGTTTATTG
>JADLEN010000338.1 GCA_020846105.1 Chitinophagaceae bacterium
CGATATTTTTATCAACAACGAAAACCTGAAAAGCTATTCCGAGGAGTCTTTTGCGGCATTAAGAAGCACCGATCTAAGTATCATTTTTCAAGATTTAAGGCTATTCTCAGAATTGACCTTATGGGAAAATCTTTGCGTGAAAAACAACTTGTGTAATTGCATTACTGATACTGAGCTTTTGGAATGGGTTAAACGACTTGGACTCAAAGATAAAATAAATGCTAGTGCCGCTACGCTTTCTTATGGAGAGCAACAACGAGTAGCTATAATAAGGGCGTTATTGCAACCCTTTAGTTATTTGTTGATGGACGAGCCCTTTAGCCATCTTGACAATAAAAACACAACCCTTGCTTGTGCACTTATTTTGGAAGTTGCACAACGCAATAAGGCCGGCATTCTGCTAGCCGACCTCGACCCCAACCAATATTTTCCTTACCACCAAACGCTGATGCTATGAGCCGAAAAATCAGAAATCAGCTTCTCAAAAAACTATTACTTAAGAGTGCCAAAAAACAGCGCTTAATAAGCGCATGGTTAGCACTATTTGTGGGCAGCACTTTGCTCCTTTTGTCCATTATGATTTGGAGCAATTTCAACAATTTGCTGAATGGGCAAAATGGCCAAGATAGCCTTGGTAGCAGCTTTCTCACGATAAGCAAAATAGTAGATGATGGCGCCATGGCTAGCAATAGTAAAACAATAATTGGCGATGAAGATATTGCACAAATAAAAGCTGCGCCGCAGATACAAGATGTGGGCCTTCTCACACCTGCAAACTTCAATGTATCGGCAAGTATAGGCAGTGGCGAAATGGCCTTTTATACTCTACTTTTTTTAGAGTCGGCACCTGATAGATTTATAGACCAAGTACCTGAAAATTGGCATTGGCAAGCGGGCGATAATACCCTACCCATAATACTCTCGCGCGATTTTCTAAACATGTACAATTACATATTTGCACCCAGCCAAGGCTTGCCACTACTATCGGACCAAAGCGTTAAAGCACTAGGCTTTACACTTACAATGGGCGATGGGGCAAAGCAAGTAAAGTATAGAGCTCAAGTTGAAGGATTTTCGGACAGAATATCATCAGTATTAGTGCCCCAATCATTTATAGAATACGGCAACCAACATTTTGCCCATCAATCTACAACTCAGGCTTCTCGCATCATCGTCAAAGTTGCCGACCCTAGCAATAAAGCATTTATTGGTTTTCTTCAAGACCATCATTATGCAACCAATGCCGAGCAATTGCGCTTTAGCAAAATGCGCAATATCGTAGAAATAGTAGCATCGGCCACAGGTATCCTAGCCTTCATTTTATTGGCAGTCGGCTCCTTAGTTTTTATTTTATTTATAGAGCTTACGCTAGCGCAAGTATATGCCGCTATTCAGCTGTTGTTGCAAATAGGTTACAGCCCCAAAAGCATTGTTGTATACTTACAAAAGAAGTATATGCCTATAATGCTGAGCGCACTATTTGCGGCATCATTATTAGCAACTTTGATGCAAATTTTGGCAGCTAAAAAATGTGCAAGCATACAATTATCAGTACCCCAATTTCCAGACCCTTTTGTATGGATTGTTTTATTCGTGTGTGCAGCAGTATTGGCTATTCAGCTGCGGTATGCGATCAAAAAAGCTATCCGTCAAAACTAAAGTGTAGTTACAAATTATCCTCTTCTTGCACCACAAAATTGGGGCTTGAAAAACGAAGAAACAACAGGCCCACAACTGCGGCAATGAGCGAAGAAAATAAGATGGCAATCTTCGAACTGATAATAAACTCGTGCGTATCGAAGGCTAAGAGCGTAATAAAAATAGACATTGTAAAACCAATGCCTGCCAAGATACCAGCACCCAAAATATGGCGCCAACGTAATGCTTCGGGCAATTTTGTAAGCCCCATTTTTACAAACAAAAATGTTACCAATACCACACCTAAAGGCTTGCCTATTACCAACCCCAAAAATATACCAATAGCATTAGGCTCTAGTAAGCCGGCTGCCCAAGTGCTCGGGAAAGGAATTGCCGTATTCGCTAAAGCAAAAATTGGCAATATTATGAAGGCCACAGGCCAATGAAGAAAATGTTGCAAACGGTAGGAGGCAGACCTTTCATCGCCATTGCCAAAGGGTATGGTGAATGCCAGCAATACACCGCTGATAGTGGCGTGCACACCTGAGTGTAGCATAAAATACCACATAGCCACACCACCAATAATATAAGGGATAAGACTTCGTACTTTTAGCTTATTGAAGGTAAGTAACACTGCAAAAATGCTTAATGAAATTGCCAAATTGCCAAAATCAATTGATTTGGTATAGAAAATGGCAATGGTAAGTATCGCTCCTAAATCGTCAATTACAGCAAGTGCCGTAAGAAAAATTTTAAGGCTAGTAGGTACGCGCTTGCCCAATAAAGACAGCACGCCCAAAGCAAATGCAATATCTGTGGCCATAGGTATGCCCGCACCTCCAATACTTGGCAAGCCCATGTTCATTACAAAATACAAACCAGCAGGCACTAGCATGCCGCCACCTGCCGCCAATATTGGAGACAAGGCACTTTTAAAGTCGGACAACTCGCCTACATAAATCTCACGCACCAACTCTAAACCTATGAGCAGGAAAAAAATAGACATCAACCCGTCGTTTACCCAATGCTCGATACTATGACCAGAAAATGAATATTCCCAAAAATGAATATAGTCTTGAGCATTAAAAGAGTTTGCTAGGATTAGGGAAATAATAGTACATGCTATGAGTACTGCGCCTGATGACTTTTCCGAATTGAAAAACTCACTAAACAATCTTGTAATTCGCATCGTTCAAAATTAAGATTTTTAGGTTAATTTACCTTGGTGCAAATCCTTATGAAATGATAAACTATTAACTTCGACCTTTTAAAAGCAATCTGTATCACACGTGAAAATTTACAACAACAAAGCTTGGGCGAAAGCACTATTTAATATTTCTAAAGCAGATACTATTCGCAAACTATTTCCGCTAATATTATTTGTTATAATCTACTCTTTAGGCATTGCTTTTTGGGAAATGGAATACTTGCACCTAAGCAACAATAGTTGGGTCAAAAACATACCTACATTGCATAGTTTATTGGGGTTTGCGATTTCGATATTACTTGTATTTCGTACAAACACAGCATATGACAGGTGGTGGGAGGGGCGCAAACTTTGGGGCGCTTTGGTAAACAATAGCCGTAACTTGGCCATCAAGATCAGTACATTTTTACCTGAAGAAAATATTAAAGAACGCAACTTTTTTAAGAAAGCAATACCGTTATATGCAACCGTTTTAAAACAACATTTACAATCGGAAATTACAAGGCTCGCATTAGACCAAAAAGAGCACCCCGAACTTGGCAATATTGATGAGCAAAAACACATACCCAACCAATTGGCGCAACAGTTATTTATCAGTGTGCATACGCTTTACAAAGACAAAAAAATTAGTGGAGACGAGCTAATAATTATCAATAACGAACTAAGTGCCCTTACCGACATTTGTGGTGCTTGTGAACGCATTAAAAACACGCCTATCCCTGAATCCTATAGTGCATTTATCAAAAAATTCATCTTCATTTATGTCATGACACTGCCCTTCGGCTATGTATTCTCCTTGGGTTATTATGTAGCACCTATTGTAGGTTTTGTATTTTATGTATTGGCTAGTTTAGAGTTAATCGCAGAAGAAATCGAAGACCCTTTTGGCAAAGATGATAATGACTTACCAATGGACAAGTTGGCTGCAAATATTCACAGGCATGTATCAGAATTGCTTTCGTAACAAATTATTCAGCTACCTCGTCTTTGAAGCTCATCAAATAAGCCTTTATAAAATCATCAATTTCACCATCCATAACGGGGCCTACATTACCTACTTCGTAGTCGGTACGGTGGTCTTTTATCATCTTGTACGGATGAAAAACATAGGAGCGAATTTGAGAACCCCACTCTATTTTTTTCTTGCTAGAATTAGTCGCATTTTTAAGAGCTTCGCGTTTGCGCAATTCCTCTTCATACAATCGGCTTTTAAGCATTTTCAATGCTTTTTCTCGGTTTTCGCCTTGCGTGCGCGATTGCTGACATTCTACAATAATACCCGATGGGATATGCTTTAGCCGCACTGCTGTTTCTACTTTATTTACATTCTGCCCGCCCTTGCCACCTGAGCGAAAAAAGTCCCACTCTAAATCTGCTTGGCTCACTTCTATTTCTATACTATCATCTACCAAAGGGTACACAAATACCGAGGCAAAGGAAGTGTGCCTACGCGCATTAGAATCGAATGGAGAGATGCGCACTAGCCTATGCACGCCACTTTCGGCCTTTAATAAGCCATAAGAAAACTCGCCTTCAAACTCTATGGTAGCTTGTTTTACACCAGCTCCGTCACCGTATTGAATATCTATCTCGGCTACTTTCCATCCTTGTTTCTCACCATACATTCGGTACATGCGCAGGAGCATCTCGGCCCAGTCTTGGCTCTCGGTGCCACCTGCACCAGAGTTTATCACCATTACAGCGTGTAGCTCATCTTCGGGCTCATTGAGTGTCGATTTGAACTCCAATTCATCCAACATTTTAATCGCAGCTTGGTGTGCTATTTGTACTTCTTCTTCGGTTGATTCGCCTTCTTTCCAAAACTCAAAAAGCACAGCAAAATCCTCTACAGCATCGTTGGCCGCTTGATACAAGTCTAGCCAATATTTATTGATTTTTATTTCTTTAAGAA
>JADLEN010000339.1 GCA_020846105.1 Chitinophagaceae bacterium
CGCATGCCCAACGCAACATTGGCAATGGTACCATTTGCAGGACATTTTGTACAGTGGGAGAAAGCAGAAAAAGTAAATGAACTTATTAGCGAATTTTTGCAAAACTGATAAACAGAAAATGACTATTTCTAGCCATTTTCTATTTTGTCTTTCAAAGATTTTGTCATGCCGCTAATATAGGTTCTCCATTTTACAAATACCGAAGCCATATCTTCGGGTATTTCCGAGTCGAACATTACAGGCTTGTCGGTACCGGGATGAATAAAGCCTAACTCCTTGGCATGTAATGCATGTCGTGGCAATAATTTGAAACAGTTTTCAACAAATTGTTTGTATTTAGTAAAAACAGTACCTTTTACAATAAAATCTCCTCCATAAGTGCTGTCATTGAAAAGAGGATGTCCAATGTGTTTCATATGAACCCTTATTTGGTGGGTACGTCCAGTTTCTAGTCGCAGTTCTACAAGCGTTACATAGTTGAATCTTTCTATAACTTTATAGTGTGTAATAGCCTCCTTGCCATAATCGCCATCGGGGTAAGCAGCCATTATTTTTCGGTGCCTTAAATGCCTGCCAATATGCGCAACGATGGTACCTTCATTCTCTTCTACATTGCCCCAAACTAAGGCTATATACCGGCGATGCACTGTATGATTTTTGAACTGTAGTCCCATTTTCTGCATAGCAGCCTCGTGCTTTGCAATCACCAAAAGTCCCGAAGTGTCTTTGTCTATCCGGTGTACTAGGCCTATCCGGGGTAGCTCTTCTGTTTCTTCTTTTTTTAGGTAAAAAGAAAGGCCATTTACCAATGTGCCTCTTGGGTTGCCGCAGCCAGGATGCACTACCATACCTACTTGCTTATTGATGATCATAATGTCGTCATCTTCGTAAGCAATATCTAATGGTAGTTCTTCTGGTACTATTTCATAAAGCCCAGTAGGACGGGTTTCAAAAATTATAATTTCTTCGCCGGGCTTTATTTTATGGTTCGATTTTACCGTTTTTCCATTCAGTAATATCAACCCATCGTCTAATGCTTGCTGTATTTTGGTACGTGTTGCACCTTCAATTCTGTTTTGCAAAAATTTATCGATACGAATGGTCTCTTGTCCTTTATTAACAATAAACTGCTCTCGCACGGCAAGTTGCACTTCTTCAGAAGCTACTTCTTCGTCGCCATCTTCAAAGTCTTCTATATCATCTTCTTCGTATGCTGCCATTTTTGTGTTTTTGTGTGCGTTATTTCCAGTTTTTCAATAGCTCTGTATTGAGTTGTACGTAGGTGAGTTTGCGTTCTTTTATACCATCCTTTACCCAAAATATTTGTGGCACATAGTGCCCTGCCATTTTTATAAACGCATCGTGATTGCTATAAATTATATGAGGCACTTTTTCGGATTTGGTTTCGTCAAAAAAGTCTTTAGCATTTTCAGGTTGCCCATCCAAAATCATAAAAATGGGTATCGTGCTATCTGCTGTGTAAATTTTTTCAAAAACTACTGCGGCATGGCGACAATGAGGGCATCCAAGGCTCATGAATGCTACAAGGTGCTTACCTTTTCTTAGGTCTATTTTGGGTGCTTTTTCACTATCGTGGTATAGTGCGTCTATTTTTAAGGGGCTCGGTTTTTGGCTGTAGGGTACAAAAATAAAAGGGATAGCCATCATAGCTACGCCGCCTAATGTTGCAATTATTGGCTGAAAACGATAGGGTTTTACTGTATGTATTTTGGATAGTAAAATAGTGACAGCTATCAATACAATGTTCTTAATAATACTCACTAATGGAGACATTGGTAGCATATCGCCAAAGCAGCCACAATCTACTTCATTCCCTTTAGTAGCAAGAATGATGACCAAATAAATAGTCATAGCCACAAGGAATAAATTAGTTACGGGGTAGGTGATTTTTTTTAGGTATAAATGTCCTACCATAAATAGGCCAAGCAAAAATTCAAAGCCTATAAAAAAACGTGCTAAAAAGAATGAAAATGAATTGGGCAAACCCATGTCCATAAAAGTCCATTCAAAAGGTTCGATACTCACAAATTTTGTAACTGCCGAGAAAATAAAAACGCCACCCATCAATAATAGCAATAGGAAGCCAATAATAGATTTAGCGTTAAAAATACGTGCCATGAAATGAATATTTGTATTAAAAAAGAAAGAGCCATTTGGCTCTTTCTTTTAAGGATATTAAGCCAGCATTGTCACTGGGTTTTCTAAATAAGTTTTGAGCGTTTGGAGGAATTTGGCACCAACCGCACCGTCCACTACACGATGGTCGCAACTCAGCGTCAACTTCAACTGTTGGCGTATCACTACTGCGCCATTTTCTACCACAGGTGTAGGTATAATATTGCCTACAGCTAGTATGCAACTATCTGGCGGATTGATAATGGCAGTAAATTCTTCAATACCCATCATACCTAAGTTAGAGATAGTGAAAGTATTGCCTGTAAATTCGCTAGGTTGTATTTTCTTGTTGCGTGCTTTGCTGTATAGTTCACTAGCTGTTGTTGCTATTTGTGTAAGCGAAAGTTGGTCTGCAAATTTAATTACAGGTACTATTAGGCCTTCTTCTACAGCTATTGCGCTACCAATATTGATGTGGTGATTGGCACGTATAAAGTCGCCCATCCAAGAGCTGTTTACATCGGGGTGCTTGCGCAATGCCATCGCAGACGCTTTAATTACAAGATCGTTGAACGAAATTTTGGCACCTCCCAAATCATTTATTTGCTTGCGTGCTTCCATTGCTTTATCCATTGTTACCGAAATTTTCAGGTAAAAATGAGGGGCAGTAAATTTACTTTCTGCCAATCGCGAAGCAATTATTTTACGCATCTGCGTTACAGGCGTATCACTGTATTGTTCGGTACCAATAGGGGTGCTGCTTGTGGCTGCAGTACTTGGTTTGGCTGCTTGGGGTTGGTAATTATCAATATCCCTTTTCACAATTCTTCCGCCATCACCAGAGCCGGACAATGTGTTAAGGTCAATGCCTTTTTCTTGAGCAATTTTTTTGGCTAAAGGAGATATTTTAAGTCTGCTGTCGCTACTGTGATTTACAGTTGGCGCAGCTGTGTTTGGCGTATTCGATATTGTTTTTGCTTCAGGTAAGCTGCTCTCGGTTGCTATTTTTGCAACAGGTGCAGGCTCATTAAGTATTGCATCAATGTTAGTTCCTGGCTTGCCA
>JADLEN010000340.1 GCA_020846105.1 Chitinophagaceae bacterium
AGCCAACGAAGGGCAAATAAAAAATGAAATAAATGTCAAACGAAAGGATATAGATTTTGTATTACGAAGGCCAGATATGCTGGTATATGTAGGTGCAGGAAAATTAGAATATCATTTTGTTGAAAATGGCAAAGCGCAAAGTATAAAAATGATATTACAGCAAACAAACCCTGCTGCAAAACTCTTTAGCGAATCGAAAAATAATTATACCGAAAACTATTATCTGGGTAATGAAATAATAGAAAACGTAGCTACGGCACAGCGCATTTGCTACCAAAATATTTACGAAGGGATAGATTGGGTTTTGTACCTGAATAAAGGAAAATTTGAACATGAATTTGTATTGCACAATTCCTCGGCATCAGTAATAAAATGGCGATATGAGGGTGCCTCAAAGAATTTTATAAACAAAGAAGGCAATTTAGTATTACAAAATGGCAATGCACAGATTACCGAAAAAGCCCCACAAAGCTTTAGCCACTTGGGACAATTGCAAAAAAGTGCCTACCAAAAACAGCAACACAATTATAGCTATGCCATAGCTCAAGGCAAAAGCAATATAACCATAGACCCTGCCATAGAGTGGGCAACTTACCAAAGAGGCGCTGACGGTCTTACTGGTGCTTATACCGCAGCTTCCGACCATTTGGGTAATATTTATATTGCGGGTGTTACCTCTGCCACAGTTGGCTTGGCAAGTAGCGGTGCATATCAAACCACTTTGGAAGGAGGACTTGATGGCTTTGTGAGCAAATTTGATACTTTGGGGCATCATATTTGGACAACCTATTATGGTGGCACAAAAGGAGACGTTATTACCGAGATACAGTATATAAATGGTAAATTGTATCTCTGTGGATTCACTTACTCAAGTTCGGGTATTGCTACGGCAGGTACAGAACAATCCATTTTTGGAGTAACTCCTGGATTTGGAGCAGCCAATGCAATGCTCATTAAAATGGATACGAGCGGTAAACGGATATGGGGTACTTATTGTGGTGCAGGCAAAAGTGCTTTGTTTTATGGTATTGCACTCGACTCAAAAGAAAATATATATACAGTAGGGCTTACAAGCGATGCTACAAAAATTGCTACAATAGGGGCATTCAAAGATACTTTTGCACGCAAAAAATTGGACACCCTAAATGAAACTGATGCAATGCTTTTGAAATATGATAGTAGCGGTAAAAAAATATGGGGCACTTATATTGGTGATACATCAGGCGATGGAGCTCAAACTATTAGCCTTTTCGAAGATAAGCTATACATAGGCGGCTATACGCGCAGTGGGCGTGGCATCGCTACCGCCGGTACACACAAAGCCGTCTTTAGCCCCTTCGATGCGAGCGATTTTGATATGTTTTTGATGAGGTTTGATACAGCAGGCAATAGAATATGGGGGACCTACTATGGCGGCAAAGGAGGAGAGAGTTCTCCAAAAATAACTTGTAGCAGAAAAGGGAATATATATATTTATGGAGCCGTGGTAAATG
Organism: Chitinophagaceae bacterium; assembly: GCA_020846105.1. Taxonomy (GTDB): domain Bacteria; phylum Bacteroidota; class Bacteroidia; order Chitinophagales; family Chitinophagaceae; genus Rurimicrobium. The sequence continues at coordinate 1,494 of JADLEN010000340.1, forward strand.
GCGATTCTGCTTTGGCAAGCCCAGGAGCTTATCAACCAACTGCCTTGGGTGGTCTAACGGATTTGTTTTTAGCAAAATTTGACTCTACTGGCAAGCGATTTTGGGGAACTTATGTGAGTAGTAAATTTTATGATGACAATGGAAATTTAGGCGGCAAAATATCAGTAGATGAGGTTGGTGATGATGGTAATGTATGGATAATGGGCAATACACGTGGTAGTGGCTTAGGATTGGCAACAACGGATGCACTCAAAGATTCGCTCAACAAATCGGGTAATCGTGATGCTTTTTTAGGTTCGTTTTCGCCAAGTGGTGGGCTGTTGTATTACACCTATTTTGGCGGCGAAGGTCACGAGGGTGCTTGCTACGCACTTTATGAAAATAGTGCGATATACCTGATTGGTTCTACAAAAAGCATTTCCGAAATTGCAACTTCTGGGGCATTCATTACAACGCACAGCGGATTTGAAGACGCTGCATTTATTGCCAAATTTAATCTTCAAAAATCACCCGTAGGTGTAGCTAATGTGCTTCAAAAAGAAGAGATGGATTTGGTAATTTTCCCCAATCCCACTGCGTCATCTTTACACTTAAAAGGAAATTTCGGCACAAGCGAAAATAAAATCGCAACAATCGAAATCAGTAATGTAGTAGGCAAAGTAGTGCAAAGCGAGCAAGTGAATATCCAAAACGGAAAACTAAATCAGCAAATCGAATTGTTTGAAACATTGCAAGCAGGTCTTTATCATTTACGCTTAGTAGTTGGTGAGCAGCAAATTGTAAAGAGTTTTATAAAAGATTAAAATTCCTTTTCGCAACTTACTGTAACCAAATGCTGTTGGGCGAAATGTGGGGCAAGAGTTTTTAACATAGCCTACTAAGTAGTGCTTAAAAGGCAGTCTAACGACTGCCTTTTTTATGCGCCAAAAGCAAAGCCCAATAGCAGCACCCAAGCCCCAAGCTGCGCGGGATGGCAGCTGTACCCCACAGCGACCGCAGGGAGCGAGGAGTACAAGCAACAGCCCGAGACCCAAAGCTAAACGAAGGAGATGGAAGCTTCATCGCCCAAAAAAACAATTGATAATTGGGGGGCATAAAAAAAGGGCTTACGCGTTGGTAAGCCCTTGGGGGTATATGGTATGTGTGTGGTGTGGCTAGTTGTTGTTGCCGCCACCAAAGTCGTTGAAGCTATCGAAATCGAAGGCGAGCGAGAAGCGTACTGTGTTGCTCAGCGGGTTGCGGTTGATACCTGAGCCCGAGGGTACTAGGTAGGCTACGTTGAGGTTGAAGACGGTGTAGCGCACGCCTATGCCGCAGGTAAGGTAGCGGCGGTCGCCGTTTTCTTTGTGCTCGTAATAGTATCCGGCACGTACGGCAAATTGGTCTTGGTACCAGTACTCGGCACCTAGGGCAGCGTTTACACGCTTGATGCCTGCGGGGTCGCCGAAGGAGCTAAGGACGCCAGATACTACGCCCTTGTCTGGGTAAAAGTAGCTGATGTTGCCGGCGGTGTCGGTGGTGCTTTCGGGGCCTGGTACTAGTAGTTTGTTTACGTCTAGGGCTAGGGTTATTTTGTTGTAAGGGTCGGCTTTGTAGGTGTATGCTACGCCTAGGCCTAGGTTGGTGGGTATAAAGTCTCGGCGGGTGGCGGTGTAGGATATTTTGCTACCGATGTTGCTGAGTACGGCGCCTGCTGCAAAGGTGGATGCTTTGTCGTTGTCTAGCTCTGTGGTGCGGTTGTAGTATACGCCTATGTCGCCTGCTACTGCGTTGCCGGGGTTGATGTTGGCACTACCTGCTGCGCCTGTGGCTAGCGATGAGTTGATGTAGCGAAGGCTGACCCCTGTAGATAGGTAGGTGGATAGCCTGCGTGAGTAGCCAAAGTCTAGGGCAAACTCGCGTGGCATGCCGGTGCCTAGTGATTGTTGGTTGATGTCGGTATAGTTGATATTGCCGAGGGAGAAGTAGCGTAGGCCGCCAGAGATGGCTTGGTTGTCGTCTTTGCCAAACTTGGTATAGCCGGCTACGTAGGCTAGGAATACGTCTGGCACAAGGTCTTTGAGCCAGGGGGTGTAGGATAGGGATATGCTGGATTTCTTTTTGGCAAAGGGTATCTTGCCTACGTTCCAGTATTGTGCGTTGGCATCGGCGTCGGTGGCTATGCCTACGTCGCCCATGGCGCCAGCACGAGAGTCTGGAGATATTCTGAGGACTGGCACAGCGGTGGTTACGGCTATTTTCTGCCCGTTTACTTTTGTTTGTGCGTTTACAGTTTGGGTACACAGGCTGGCTGATAGTACCCCCAAGCTCGCTATTGCAATACGTTGAAGCATTATGTGTTGTTTACTAATTGATTAATCTGATGTTTGAAAAAAAATATGTTGGCAAAAGTAGGGAAATTGATGCACAATACTTTGTTAGGGTATTAACGCTGTAACACTACTTTTTGGTATCCGAGGTCTTCAATATTTTTTTCTGTAGCTACACGAATACGATAAGGATATACTCCAGGGCTTAATTTTTCGCCTCCATTCCCTGTTCCATCCCAGGTAACTTCGGCAGTATTACTACCAGAAGGAGTAAAGTCTTTCTCAATAGTTTTCATCAAACTACCCGCGGTATTAAAAATATTAATCGTTATTTTGATAGCTTCATTTGGATGGTTATGTTCAAACACAAAATGAGTTATATCTTTGAACGGATTAGGGTAATTATAAATGTTTCGAATTTTCGTCACTTTTCCATTCAATACTTCAAAAATCACTTTCCCTTCGCCCGAATTATTAAAGACATCCCAAGCTCGGACTCTGATACTATGTAATCCATCACTTAATCCTGACATAGGAAAATTCACAAACCCTTTTTGGTAGGTATTGGGGGCTGTTTGGTAATAATCATTTAAAACATAAGGCGCTTCTAGCGTTTCATCAAGTACTGCAATTAAGTCGTGACCAACAAAATTGCCTGACACATTAATGCCACTTTTATCGGTAATGATTGAATAAAGAATGGAGTTGCTTCCAGTTAATCCACCATCATTAAAGAGAGAATCATTCATAAAGACCCTGACTACAGGTGCGTCATTGTCAATACCTGCATTTTCAGAAAAGCCACCAACTGTGAGTGTAGTATCTGTTCCTGAAGCATCAATATTGCCATTATCTGCATAATAACTGATTTTACCCTTCCCAAAATCATAGTTGATATCCT
>JADLEN010000341.1 GCA_020846105.1 Chitinophagaceae bacterium
AAACTGGATGTTCCACAAATGGAAAACGACGAACAGCAGCTTAGTATTTATCCTAATCCTTGTCAAGATTTTGTTGTGCTAAAGCATAGAGCTGATCAGCATCAGCTCCGAATATATAATACAATGGGGCAAATAGTTTTGGAGCATAAATTAAGCCCAACCAAAGAAGAGAAGATTCAGCTCCAACAGCTAGTCACCGGAATATATATTGTAGAGATAGAAGATAGCCAGCACCAACTGCAAAGAACAAAATTGATGAAATGGTAAACAAAACGGACTATACTCCAAAGAGTTAGTCCGTTTCGTTTTTTATACTTTTTGTTTAAAATTTAATAAATCTTGTGCTTAGTTTGATACCTTTTGTGGAAAATAAGTTGCTGCTAGTGGGATGAGTAGGCTGAAAGGCTTCGCAGTGCCCCTTGTGTCAGTTACTTTACGTCCTTGGTACCTAAAGGTTAAATGTTTGTTCCTAATGCATAATCTAGTTTAAAAATGACAGCCAAATAGCAGCACCCAAAGCCCAACCTGCGCGGGATGGCAGCTGTACCCCGCAGCGCAGCGAGGAGTACAAGCAACAGCCCGAGACCCAATGCCTAACGAAGAGACTAGAGCTTTACCGCCCAATAAATAAAAATCAAAGGGGTGATTGGAAAATTTTTTAGTTGCAATTTTGACATTTTGTAGTTAAAATTTCGTAAACTTGTTACTTCAAACGCAAGCGTTTGCTATTGTTTCTATAAAAAAATGATACTATGAAAACTTTTTTACGTTCTTTAAAGCTGTTTGGCGTGGCCTCGGCTTTGATTATTAGCCAAAAAAGCAATGCACAATTGGTGAGTAGCGAAATTTTCCTACAAGGAGATTATGTAGAGGTGGGTATGGCCGAGAATGGTGCTTTTGGTACCGAAGGTGCTGCGCCTACGGGCTATCATCCGCGGTCTCCGACAGGTAGCCAGTTGGGTTTTATCTCGGACCCAGGCAAAGATGGCTGGGCTGTGGGTGCGCCCAATTATGTTGGCGATTATTTTCTGCCAGGTAGCCCACAAGAGGGCTGGGATATACAAGTAGGCAATATCTGGGCGAAGGCTTGGAGAGGACCAGGCGGTACGTCTTTGACGGGTGGCCTTACGGGTGCCAACACGGACTATAGTGTGGTGGGCACAGAGGTAAGGGGTACTTGGGAGGGCCTGCTGGGCGACTTGGCAATAAAATCGGTAACGAAAATAAAGAAAGACAAACTGTATTTTGTAACCTCGGTAACGCTCACCAATACTGGTGCCACTACTATAAAAGACATCTACTTTGACCGCACAGTGGACCCTGACCAAGAGGTGCTAACGCCAGGCACTACAAGCGATTATACTACCGACAATAAAGTGATGTTTAGTATCCCCAACCCCGACAATAAAAGCTTGGTAACGGCCTTGGGTGTATCGTCGCTGAAAGCCTATCTGGGCTTGGCTTCGAGAGATTGTAGGGCACAGCCTTATATTACTACATCGGGCCTTACACCTACGGATTCGCTTCATAAAATTCATAGTGGTAATGGTACGGTGAGTATTGTGAAAAAATTGGATAGTAATATTCGTCAGGATTGTGGCATAGGTATAGTTTTTAAAATAGACTCTTTGGAGGCAGGCGACAGCACTAAGTTTTCTTATGCCTACGTACTCAGCACTGCGGATGTAGATTCGGCCTTTGAAGAATTGAAACCCGAATTGGCAATTGATGGAGTACCTTATGCATCGGGCGATACGCTTACTGCATGTTATGGCGATACACTGTCGCTAGAAGTACTTGATGGAGACGTGTATGGCTGGGTATGGAGCCCCAAAACAGGCCTTAGTGACACTGTGGGTACTAGTGTGAAAGTGGTAGTAGGGGCATCTACAATAGTATATACAGCTACTGCCACCAACCTTGCTTGCCCGATAGACCCAATAACAATTACCGTTGTGCCTATCATTAACCCAGACAATCCTACGGTAGTATCACCTATATTTTATTGCAGAAACGAAATATCGGTGCCCCTTACTGCAGGTGGCACTGGTGTGCTGAAATGGTACACGTCGGCCACTACTGGTGTGTCTACCCCAAGTCTTACCCCACCTACCAATGTTGTGGGCTCCAAGACCTACTACGTAAGTCAGGTGAGCTCGGGTAAGTGCGAAAGCGGGCGCTCGTCTATAGAAGTGATAACAAGAGCATTACCCAAATTGGATTCGCTAAGCTATACCGACCCTACCTATTGCGCAGCTGCAGATGGTACTATTACCTTCCGTACAGACTCTGCTAATACAGATTATACCCTGAGCTACGACAAAAATGGTATTCCAAGAACAACTTCCATAACCTCTAATGCCGCAAGGTTTTATACGATTACAGGCCTTACTGGTGGTAGTTATTCCAACTTTACGATTACCAATAAATTTGGCTGTAAAAGTCTTGCATTGCTAGGCCCTATAAGGCTTAGCGACCCAGTACCCCCTGGCCCTCCGGTGTCCAACAATGGTCCGTTGTGCGTAGGCGATGAGGCGCGACTTACAGCAGCTTTTGTAGATATAGCAGCTACGTATAGCTGGACTGGCCCTGGTGGTTTTAGCTCGGCATTGCAAAATCCTACTTTTATTACTATACCTAGTTCTGGTGGTGATTATGCAGTAACCGTAACTTTAGGTTCATGTGTATACATGCCGTCTATTACTAAGTTGGAAATAACGCCCACACCCAAGTCTCAGGCATATGCATCGCCGTTGAATATTTGTGAGCATAGCGACTTGGATGTAGCAGTACTAAGAGAAAATCCAACGATAAGCTATGTATGGTCTGGTATGGGTGTCAACCTATTTAATCAAAACCTTAAAATACCAAATATTCTTCAAAGCAATACGGGTGCTTATTTCCTTACAGCCGAAAGCGATAATGGATGTGTGACCAAGGATACTATAAATATTGTTGTGGATACAAGAACAATGCTAGTGCCTCCGATGGATACAATTATCTGTTCGGTAGATTCTGCCGTTCTTAGCGCAATTACCAATGCAAACACGGTAAGGTGGTCGCCTACTGCAGGATTGAGCGACTCTGTAGGTATGCAAATAAAAGCAAGACCTGCTAGTACTACTACCTACACAATGGTGGCACAGGGCCAAGGAACCTGTCCCGACACTAGCGCATCTGTGAAGGTGACCGTAATACCTGCACCACAAATTACGGGCTACGATACCACTGTAAGAATGAATATTCCTTACACTTTGCTGCCAACTTATGGCGCAGATGTGGTAAAATACAAATGGACACCAAGTGATAGCCTTAGCTGTGACAACTGCCCCAACCCAGAATTCAATTCTAGTACCAAAATGATTTATAAAATTGAAGGTATTAGCAAAGAAGGTTGTGTAGGCTTTGGTTTGGTAACTGTTGATGTGTTTTGCGACGGAGCCAACGTTACAATGCCCAATGCTTTCAGCCCTAATGGTGATGGTAAAAATGATATTTTCTATGTACGAGGCACTGGCTTTTCTGTAAAAAGTTTCAGCATTTATAATAGAAATGGGCAGTTAGTGTTTAGTCAAGAAAACTTCTTGCCCAATGATCCGAAAAACGGATGGGACGGTACTTTTGGCGGACAAAGCATAAGCGACGTGGCAGGCTTTGTGTATATGATGGAGGTTGTGTGCATTAATAGCAAAAACGCTCCTGAATTGATAAAAGGTACCGTATTGATGATAAAATAATCATAGTTGGGTGTGTAAGTTTATACACCCAACTATTTTAGTTCTAAAAACGCACTCTCGATGAAAAAACAATTAGCCATTTTAGCATTTTTGGCCCTGCAATCTGCCACTAGTTTTGGGCAAGATGCGCATTATTCGCAATACTTTGTGGCACCCTTATCTATAAACCCTGCACTTACTGGTTTTATGGATGGTACCGCAAGAGCAATGGTAAACCACCGAAGCCAATGGGCAAGTATCAATAATGCATTTTCAACTACTACAGCCTCTCTTGACGGTATTATATTGCAAAGCAAAATACCTACTGGCGATAGGCTAGGTGTGGGCATGATGGCCATGAGCGACAAGGTAGCAGACGGCTTGCTTACCAATAATTATTTTGCAGTAAGCACCGCCTACCACAAAGCATTTGACAAAGAAGGCAACTATACTTTGGGCATAGGCCTACAAGGTACTTATTCGCAAAGGTCTATTGATGCTCAAAAGCTAGTATTTAATGACGAGTTGGACAGGTATGGTAGTTTTACCCGCACCTCTAGCGACCCTGCAAAAACCAACAATGGCCTGCGACGCAATTATTGGGATGTAGCTGTTGGCGGTGTGTTCAAAGGTCGTATCAACGATAAGCAACAATTTTATGTTGGTGTTTCTGCCTATCATCTTGGGCAACCCAAAATGACGTTTCTAGGCAACAACCAGCTGACCGTGCCATTGCGCTTAAGCTTTAACGGAGCTTATGAAGCACGCCTTAGCGATATGGTAAGCCTAAGTTTGTTGGGCTTGTATACCCAGCAAGAAAATGCCAATGAAGGCGTTTTTGGTGCTATAGCTACTTTTGGGCGTAGCTATCGCGAGTTCGACAAAACACCGATTTTTTATGCAGGTGTTTTGTACCGTACCCAAGATGCAATAATTCCTTACCTGGGTCTAGAATATTATGATGTTCGCTTTGGTTTTTCATACGATTACAACACATCTGCCCTTAGTGCCGCAACCAATGGGCAGGGCGGCATAGAGGCATCAATCGTATACTTGTTGCGCATACCACCCAATAAGAAAATACAATACTTGTGCCCTAATAATCCTAAGTTTTAATCAGCAATTTTATTCCAATAAAAAAAGCGCCTCACAAATATTTTGTGAGGCGCTTTTTTCTTCTCTTGGGCGATTAAGCTTTCGTCTCCTTCGTTAAGCTTTGGGTCTCGGGCTGTTGCTTGTACTCCGCCCCAAAGCCACCGCCGCAAAGGCTTCAGCGGGGTACAGCTACCATCCCGCGCAGGTTGGGCTTTGGCTGCTGCTATTAAGCTTTTCTATACGCGCAGCCCCCAAAAACAAAAAAGCCAACTAGCCTTGCGATTAATTGACCTCTTCTTTAAACACATTCACCACATTGCCCACATTGCCCACATTATCCCTGCTGTGGCGGTGGTGTTGGCGTATTGTCCTCTGGCTGCCCACTGTGCGTAGCCAGCAGTACATTATACTGGTCTATAAGATTGTTTATT
>JADLEN010000342.1 GCA_020846105.1 Chitinophagaceae bacterium
ACAAAAAGAACTAGCCAAAGTACCCGATATGTATGGCCTAGAACTGTCTAGAGAGGTCAGCACCAAAGTGCCTTACACCGTGGGCAACGAAGAAGCCGCCATCCGTGTAGCAGTGCTAGATTTTGGGGTCAAAAAACATATACTTACCAGCCTTGCCCACCGTGGCGCATACCTCAAGGTTTTCAACGCTCATACCGATTTTGCTACGCTGCTCGAATTTAACCCCACAGGTTTTTTCATCAGCAACGGCCCCGGCGACCCAGCCTCAATGCCCTATGCAGTAGCTACGGTCACAGACATTTTGGCATCGGGCAAGCCACTATTCGGCATCTGTCTTGGGCATCAGATTTTAGCTTTGGCCAACGATATACCTACCTTCAAAATGCACCATGGCCACAGAGGGCTCAATCATCCGGTGAAGAACCTAGTTACTGGCCTGTCCGAGATTACCACCCAAAACCATGGCTTTGGCATAGTGCCCGAAGCCGCACAAGCATCCGACAAAATAAGCATCACCCACATCAACCTCAACGACGGCTCTATAGAAGGCATCAGTGTAAACGGCAAAAAAGCATTCTCGGTGCAATACCACCCAGAGAGCACCCCCGGCCCACACGACTCTCGCTACCTCTTCGATCAGTTTATAGCTATGATGCAATAAATAATTCAAAGTTTTTTTTTAAAAAAGCCGCTTTATTAAAAGCGGTTTTTTTTACAAAGGCACTACTGCAAATCCAAATAAATAGTACTTTCACGCTTCTTCATTTACAATCACAAATAAGCAATGAAACAAGAAAAAATACTCATCATAGGTGCCTGCGGGCAAATAGGCGTAGAACTCACATTGGCGCTGCGCAATATATACGGCAACAACAACGTCATAGCTAGCGACCTGCGCCCCACCGTACACCCACTACTTGCCGACAGTGGCCCATACTACACCATAGACGCCACCGACATCAAAGCAGTAGCAGCCTTGGTGGCCAAAGAAAGCATCACCCAAATATACCTACTAGCAGCACTGCTATCCGCCACAGGCGAGAAAATGCCCATGAAAGCCTGGGAAATAAACATGGACAGCCTTTTGCAAATAATGGAGCTCAGCGTCGAAAAGAAACTTACCAAGCTATATTGGCCCAGCTCCATAGCCGTATTTGGCACCACCACACCCAAACAAAACACACCACAAAAAACCATTGTAGAGCCCACCACCGTCTACGGCATCAGCAAATATGCAGGCGAAATGTGGTGCCAATACTTTCACCGCCGTTGGGGCCTAGACGTGCGCAGCCTGCGCTATCCAGGCCTTATCAGTTGGAAATCTGCACCCGGCGGCGGCACCACAGACTATGCCGTAGAAATCTATATCGAAGCCCTCAAACAAAAGCAATACACCTCCTTTCTTTCTGCCGATACCTACCTGCCCATGATGTATATGGACGATGCCATCCGTGGCACCATAGAGCTCATGGAAGCCCCCGAAGCGCAAATAAAATCGCGTATGGCCTACAACCTTTCGGCCATGAGTTTTTCGCCCAAAGAAATAGCCGCCGAAATACAAAAACACATCCCCGATTTCAAGATAGACTATGCCCCAGACTTTCGCCAAGCCATAGCCGACTCTTGGCCCGCAAGCATAGACGATGCCGCCGCCCGCCAAGACTGGCAATGGCAACACCGTTTCGACCTCGAAAAAATGACCAAAGCCATGTTGGAAAACTTAGGCAAATAAACAAAGCGATATTTAGCCCAATCGGCAATGCCACAATACACACATTGTAGCATTGCCGATTTTTTTTTCTTTTTGGGCGTGCCCCCGATGCTGCGCTCGGGGTCGGGCTGCTCTAGGCTCCGCTGCGCTGCGGCCCTGCGGGCTGGCTGCTTGGGCAGCCACCTGGCACATCCCTCACGCTTTCGCGGGTGCTACCTTTAGCGTGTGGTATTATTACGTTTGTTGTTTTTGTGTGGCAGTCAGGAGACTGCCTTTTACTAAGGACGTAGAGGGCTTTGCTGCAAGGCTTTACTACACGCTACGCCCAGCAGCGAGACATACTACGGCAAGCTGGTAGTTTTTCTTATCTGTTCGTGTCCCACTGTTTGAATTTAGTGTAAAAGTCCTGATACAATTTTTTATTTACGTCTAACGACTTGTCCCACGTAAATGTAACACGTTCGTTTATATTTTCTTCAACAATTACTTCCACTTCTTGTCCTTTAAGAAATGATTGTTCTAATAATTTTGAAAATTCTTTTTTTGATTGCTTTGAAAGATTAAGGTTGTCACTCAAAATGTTTTTTAAATGCAATAGTCCTTCGCAAAGTCCGATGCTAATAAAAACCCCGAATCCCTTTGCAGAAAGTATCTTGCCTGAAAACTTGTCACCTGGTTTTAATGAAGAGATAAAATTCTCTTTGTCAATTATAAGTTGTTTGTCATTGTCAATGTTCTCTGTCAAATTAAAAACAACATTTTCTAAGTCGTCACTTGCTTTAATACACGTTACATTTATTAATTCTCCAATTTCTAAGATGCGTTTACTTTTAAGAACTAATGAGTTTGGCAAAAAACCCAAAATGTTGTCATAAATTTTTATTTGAAAACCTCCTTTAACATTGGCGACTACCAATCCTTCGGTTTTGTTTCCTTCTACTAATAATTTGCACTCGGGAAGAAATTGTCTATTTACGTTTATAGCGCGAATTTTATTCTTGTCTGTTAGCGTTATGATTTTATAGTCAATTAGCTCATTCAAATTGTCCTCATATACTTCCCTTAAATTTATTTCATAACTGGCAATTATCAAACGGATAAAAATATATGTCTCCCTATCCTTCACATAATACTTGTCGTCAATTTTTTTTAGAAACCCTTTAAGTGATGTGTTGTTTTCAAAATCTTTTCTTAATCCGTCCAAACTTGCGTTTTGTATGAACGAAATGTTTGTCGCTTCTATACCTTTTTCTCCGTTTGGGTTCAACTCAAAATTTACTTTGTCGCCTTTGTAGATGTGTTTGTAAGATTTTTTGCAGTTTGTCGAATGAAAAAAGATATGGTCAAATAACAAGTCAGGGCTGTCAATGAACCCATAATGTCCGCTGCTGTTTATGTATGAAATGTAACCTTGTATCATTGCACTACTGTCGTCTTTAAAATTACCACCAACTCATAAATACACGCAACAATCCTCTTAAAACTTGCGCCTATTATTTTTTTTATCCCTCCAAAAATACTGCCACTCCGCCAATTTTTCACCACCACTCCCATTATTTTTTCAAAAATACACAATGCAATAGTCTTTGCGCCCTTTGCTCCTTTGCGCTTTTGCGTAAAACAATCCCACGCAGCCGCCGCATACCCCTTTGCGCCCTTCGTTCCTTTGCACCTTTGCGTGCAATAATCCCAAGCAACCGCCGCACCCATCCCCATCACCCATGTTTTAGTTTTGCGCAGCAGCGCATAGGCCTATGCAGCCAGCACAGCATTATACCTGCTTGCTCGCAAGCCAAAATACCGCTACAAAGCCCCATACATAGCCTTCACAGCGTCATGCGCCTTTGATTTTGAGCCCTGCATCTCCCTCATATATATATGCGCCACTGCCACCAATTAATGCATCGCCGATATAAGAGCATACGCTGCCATCAACAGTTCAAAAACACAGATATAGCTACCAAGCTGCCTACGCATGGCATTTTGCGGCAGCAAAAAATAAATTTTCAATAAAGTTTGTTTTTGTCAAATAAGGATATTAATATTGTACTACTAAAAACTATAAAAAATGTCCATCAAGCCCAGAGTACGCATTTACCGCGGCGCAGA
>JADLEN010000343.1 GCA_020846105.1 Chitinophagaceae bacterium
AAAAAACTTTGCACTATTGCGGCAAAAAAAAAAATTATCTGTGCGGCATGCAAATACCCGAACATATACTATTTGGCGAATGGGAAAATGGCTTGCCCACTAGCATTAGCCTATCAGAGGCTGCCATGGCCCGCGTGGCGCACAACCGCGCTTATCTGGCCGAGAAACTGAAACAAGGCAAAGTGCATTATGGTATCAACACGGGTTTTGGCTCGCTATGCAATGTAGTGGTAAGCAACGATGAGCTGTCTTTACTACAAGAAAACCTAGTGTGTAGCCACGCCTGTGGTTTTGGCGATATGGTACCCATAGACATTGTGCGCTGGATGCTGCTACTAAAGGTAAAAGGCCTAAGTGTAGGATACAGCGGCGTGCGCCCAATAATCATAGAGCGCTTGGTGGCTTTTTACAACAAGGGTATAATACCAGTGGTGTATGAGCAAGGTTCGCTTGGGGCTTCTGGCGATTTGGCACCGCTAGCACATATGAGTTTGCCGCTTTTGGGCAAAGGAAAAGTGCATTATAAAGGAGCAATAATAGACGCATTAACGGCATTGAAAGCCGAAGGAATAGAACCAATAGCCTTGGCAGCCAAAGAAGGTTTGGCATTGCTAAACGGTACCCAATTTATGAGTGGCTATGGTAGCTGGGCCTTGCAAAAAGCAAAACAACTAATGGCCTGGGCCGATGCTATAGCAGCACTATCAGGCGAGGGTTTTATGATAAAGTCAGATCCGTTTCACCACAGTATACATAGCTTGCGCGGGCATCAGGGGCAAATAGAAACCGCTGCAAACATCCGTAAATACTTGCAAGGTAGTGCCTTGCAAAACGCACACAAAGAGCAGGTGCAAGACCCTTATTCTTTTCGTTGTGTGCCACAAGTACATGGTGCTAGCAAAGATGCACTGCGCCACTACGAGCAAGTGGTAACCACCGAGGTAAATGCAGTAACAGACAATCCGCTAGTGCTGCACGACGAAGACCTAATAGTAAGTGGTGGTAACTTTCATGGGCAGCCCATGGCTTTGCAGCTGGACTATCTAGCAATAGCCATGGCCGAGCTAGCAAATATATCAGAGCGCCGTACTTACTTGTTGGTGAGTGGGCAACGTAATTTGCCTCCTTTTTTAGCACCAAGCGCAGGTCTCAACTCGGGCTTTATGATAGCACAATACACTGCTGCAAGCATCGTAAGCCAAAACAAACAATATTGCACACCCGCCTCAGTAGATAGTATTGTGAGTAGTAATGGGCAAGAAGACCACGTGAGTATGGGTGCCAATGCAGCTACAAAACTGTATAAAGTGCTGAACAATGTGCAGCGTGTGCTTGCTATAGAATTGCTGTGTGCTGCGCAAGCATTGGACTTCCGTCGCCCAGAAAAAACATCAGAGGTTTTAGAGAAAGTTCATGCAGCTTTGCGCGCGCAAGTTTCTTTTATGGACAAAGACCGCGTGCTGCACGAGGATATGATCATTGCCGAAAGGTTTTTGGATAAAGAAATTAGTAGCTATTTGTAAAGCTACAAATAGCTAATTAGCCAAAACTTAAACAAAAATGTGTAAATGGTAAATAAAACGAAAGCAGCATCACCGATGCTGCTTTCGTTTTATTTTTTAGTTGGCTTTTCTTCGTTATTAAGAGAGAATTTTATGGGCACTTGGTAGTAAACTCTTATCGGCATATCACCATTTTTACCTGGTTTCCATTTGGGCATAGCCGCAACTACCCTTTCGGCTTCTTCATTGAGTCCGTATCCAAATTGTTGTTTGGTTTGTACACTATCTATGCTGCCATCTTCTAGTATCAAAAACTTTACTTTTACCATAGCTTCTTTACCATGTTTTATGGCGCTATCGGGGTAGCGTACATTCTCCGAAAGGTAGGCGTACAGTGCTTCTTGCCCGCCCGGAAACTCGGGCATTACCTCTATCGTTTTGGAAGTCGCCGTGTTGTTGCTGCTTTGGGCCCACAAGTTATTGAAGCTTATAAGAAGTACCGATAGAAAATAGATGTGTTTCATTTAGTGTAGAATTTATCAGTAAAAATAAAACAAAGCACTAAGCATTTCAAATAAAAAGTGCAACAAAACCATTCAGCTATTTTGTCTTGATAGTATCCTCTTCTTTAGGCAAAACAAACCTTATCGGTATTTGATAATATACCTTGACTGGCTTGCCATTATTTTTACCAGGTTTCCAGCGCGGCAACATTTTTACTACACGTACGGCCTCTTCTTCAAGCCCGTATCCAAAAGACGTATTCGTAGTTGTTGCGCTAATGATGTGACCTTTCTCATCTACAATAAACTTAACCTTTACTTGCCCTTCGATACCGTATTTTGTTGCGCTATCTGGGTATCTAACATTCTCAGCAATAAATTTATAAAGCCCTTTTTCACCACCAATAAATTCGGGCATTTGCTCAACCACCTTAATTGTTTTTTCTTCTTTTTTTATAGAGGGCTTCGCAGACACTATTTCGTTGTCCTGCTCGTTTTGGGCAAGCACACCATTAGCAGATAAATACAATGCAGAAAGGGCAATTATTTTTTTCATCAGAAAGAGATGTTTTGTCAAAGAGAAGTAAATAAGAATAGAATAAAAAAATAAATTTCCCTTTGCGCCAAAGACGAAGCTTACCTTTGCATTCATCAATATTTAATAAAAGATGAAACAAGACATCCAGTCTTTAGAAGACATAAAATTATTGGTTAATACTTTTTACGACAGAGTGCAAAACAACGAATTGCTAGCACCTGTTTTTGCAAGTAAAATCACCGATTGGACACCTCATCTCGAGAAGATGTACCGTTTTTGGCAAACGATATTATTGCACGAACATACTTATAGTGGCAGCCCATTCTCTCCTCATGCACAACTGCCAGTGGAGCAAAATCATTTTGACGAATGGTTAGGGCTTTGGGAAGGCGTGGTAGATGAATTTTTTGCAGGAGAAAATGCAGAAGAGGCAAAAAAAAGAGGCAAGATTATGGCACAATTATTTCATTATAAAATAGGCTATTTAAGAGCTCATCCTGCAATGAAACCCCTGGTATAATTATGGTGTACGCCTTTAAAAAGCGTGCATTTTTTGTTTTAAAAGATAAATAATAACGCTCATGCACAATTATGAAACAGTAAGCGAGGCCGTAAACGACCTAGTGAAAAGAGGCTACACTACCGATTTTAATATCCATGAAGACGGCGATTGCATAGTGTGTGGCAGTGGCGCAATAAGCCTTTCGGCCGAAGATTTTGACATAGATGAGATACACCGTTTTGAAGGCATGACCGACCCTGGCGACGAAATGATAGTCTATGCCATATCCTCTGAGCGATTTGGCGTGAAAGGCGTATTGGTAAACGCCTATGGTGTGTATGCTGATACAATGACGGCCAAAATAGTGAAGCATTTGAACGGGCATTTGTAGTAATTAGTCTATTGGATATTTGCCACATAAGTTACCTTCGCTGTAAAGCAAGAAAGTATCTAATGGCAGCACAACAAACCTCACAGGCAAAAGAACAAATACTAAGCAAAATTCGCAAGGCATTAAGTGCCGGTGCATTGCCAATGCCTTTTCCCGAGCAAGAAAAATGGAATCCGCAAGAGGCTTTTGAAGCATCATTATTAACTAGTGATGAGCTGTTTGCCGAGAACTTCATTGCACTTGGTGGTAAGTATGTCTATTGCCAAAACGAACATGAATTATTAGAAAATCTCCAAGCATTATACGACAGCCGCGAATGGTCTAAACTGTTTTGTGCTGATAAAAATTTACTGACATTGGCGCACAACAATAGACAAGATTTTGTGTGGCCAGCAGACAATACCGATGATACTGCAGATGCCTGTATTACCAATTGCGAAGCGCTAATTGCACGTACGGGTTCTTTTTTGATGAGTAGCCGGCAAGACCTCGGTAGGGTTAGTTCTGTTTTTTATCCAGTGCATATTGTAGTGGCCTACAAGGCGGATGTGGTGTATGATATCGAGGACGGATTTGTGCACCTGAATAATAAATATGGTGAGCAACAACCGTCCATGATTAGTATTCAAACAGGCCCTAGCCGCACGGCAGATATCGAAAAGACTTTAGTAACAGGCGTGCATGGGCCCAAGGAGGTTTTTTGTTTTTATGTAAATGCTTAAGTGTTTTAATTTTAATTCTTTTTAGACAAGTATTATATGTTGGTCAAAGTTTTTGGTAGTGCGCTCATAGGCGTAAATGCGATAACCATTACCATGGAGGTAGATGCTACAGCAGGCGGACAAACGGGTTATTTTATAGTGGGTTTACCAGATAATGCTGTAAAAGAAAGCATTGAGCGTATAGTATCGGCAATAAAAAACAATGGCTTTGAAAGGCCGAGAACCAAAATACTTGTGAATATGGCTCCAGCAGATATTCGCAAAGAAGGCTCTGCTTTCGATTTGCCTATTGCTATCGGTATGCTAGCAGTTTCTAAACAATTACCATCAGACTTGTTGGGCGAATATATTCTTATGGGCGAGCTTTCATTAGATGGTTCGCTACAGCCTATAAAGGGTGCATTGCCTATGGCTATTCAAGCACGTGCAGAGGGTTTTAAAGGAATGATTTTGCCCAAGGCAAATGCTAGAGAAGCCGCACTGGTAAACAACCTTAATGTGTATGGTGTAAGCCACATCAAGGAGGTAATTGAATTTTTTTACAACCAAGAAAGTCTGCAACCTTTAATAGTAAACACCCGTGAAGAATTTTTTGAAAACCAACAGCATTTTGATATAGATTTTAGTGAAGTAAAAGGACAAGAAAATGTAAAACGAGCTTTGGAAATTGCAGCAGCTGGTGGGCACAATGCCATACTGATAGGCCCTCCG
>JADLEN010000344.1 GCA_020846105.1 Chitinophagaceae bacterium
ATTTCTTTCAGTCCGTGATAGCTATCGCCATAAAGGCTTGGGAAATAATAAATAAAAGTACCCACCGCTAGCGCACCAATGTTTACCCGAAGGAAGTTATTGTCTATTCGCGCAAACAAGCTTTTCATCCGCGTCACCAACAGCGTAAAATACACCGCCAGCCCACCAGACAGCAAGCTCAATACTACAAAATAAGGCATCGCCTGCCACTGCCAGCCTGCCACCACTTGGCTCAGCAGCCGCGTATTGTCAAAGTAGTAGATAAACAACCAACTCACCGCCGCCGCCGCCGTGCAAGCTATTACCAATGTCTTATTCATCTTCCGCGCTATCACCTCCATAGCAAACAGCCAGCCCGCCAGCGGACTGCAAAACAGCACCGCCACACCCGCCGTTACCCCCGCACAGATAAGCTCGCGCTTATACATCTTTGCCGAAAACTCCCTTTCGTAAGCATAATTGCCCACCGTAGCCGCCGCCACCACCGTAGATACCTCTATGCCCGTAGACCCACCAAACACCACCGTCAGCAAGCCATTGATGTAGTGAGACGGTATCTTGAACAGCGGCAAATGGTCTTTGCGCAAGTCCAAGGTTTTATAAATCTCCGTAATACCCTTATTCTTCCTGTTCTTAAAAAGCCACTTGCGCAAAAAGTATATAGCCGTAATACCCACCGTAGGCAGCAGCACCAGCAAAGCCCTATGCCAGCCCACAGCCGCAGTATATATTTGGTGCTCTATATATTCTGTAAGGTGTTTTAGCGAGTAAGCCATCACCGCACAGGCCACCGCTATCAGTACAGATGTGGTAACTAGCCTCAGGTAATGATGCCCTATTATTTTTTTCCTTTCCAAAGCCTATAATATTTTAGTCGTTAGCCGCGCAAAGGTAGCCAAATACCCTTTTTGGCTATAGCCTTAGCGCCACAATAACCGCACGTTAAGTTTTTCTTTCTCTAGGAGGGCGGTTGGGCTTTTCTGCTACTATTAAGCTTTGGGTCTCCAGCTGGCCGCTCATACTCCGCCCCAAGGCCACCGCCGCAAAAAAGGCTTCAGCGGGGTATCCACTGCCATCTGGCGCAGACTCAGCTTTTATCTTTTCTTTGGGCTTTGCTTTCCGCGTGTACCCACAAAAACACCAACACCATCCACATGCTGTCACCCTGAGCGAGCCTGTCCTGAGCGTAGACGAAGGAAAGCCCTCCTCCTTTGAGCGGCTAGGGCTTAGTTTACCAAAATCATCAGTAAGGCCTCAAAACCCACCCAGCACCCCAAAAAACAGCACCTCACTGATATAGTAGCGCCCAAGCCTAGCTTTCGCCCGGCCATCTTTAACATTCGCCCGACCATAATTAACATTCGCCTGACCATAACCAGCATTCGCCCGCCCATAAGCAGCATTCGCCTGACCATAAGCAGCATTCGCCTGACCATAACCAGCATTCGCCCACCCATACCTAGCATTCGCCCGACCATTTTCTGCTTCCAATAGCCCAAGCCTAGCTTCTAAGCAACCATCTTTAACACCGAAACGCCCATCATCAGCACCGAAACGGAGCCCATTAATACCGAAACCGAAACCACCACTGTAAATCTATTACAGCTTTGTCTCTCTAATCTGTAAACCTTTTTTAGCCGAGACAAGGGGTCCAAAGCCTCACCGCCCAAAAGAAAAAGTGTGTGGCCATAGGCCACTATGCCCAATCTTGTAGCGGCAGAGGCCGTCTTACATACTTAGCAAAGGAAAATATTAACAGTATGTTTCTATTCTCATTACTTTTACAAAAACCTATTAATGATATGCCTTGGATGCCCAAAAGATTGCCCATTCGTAGCTATTGCCTAGGGCTATTGCTAATGATAGCTATGCTGCCTAGGCCCGCTATGGGGCAGGCGCTATGTAGCCTTACAGATGTGCTCAGTATCAATACGGGCTACAACCACATTACCAGCACCCTGATACCACACAATCAGCGCGATACTTTCTGGCGCGTGACAGGTATATCGGCCAAGTCTGCATCTTATTTTCCCGGTATTGGGGCGCTGCCCTATGTGTCTTACTCGGTGGTAGGCATGTATTGGCCTACACGCAGTAGCACTTCCGAGTGGATAAGTTTTCTGCCCAATGGTACCTATACCGAGGTGCCCCCAAACCATGTAGATAGCCTTTGGACAGAATTTTCAAGAGATTTTAGGCTTTGCGAGGCCGATACCTTGAGCTTTGACCTGAGCCTTACCGACGACAACTTTTGTGAATGGATAAAAGTAGATGGTATTGCGGTGCCTCCTGCCTTCCCATTCAATGAGCCAGCAACTGTAGCTACTAGCCATCATACCTCATGGACAGCCATTCCTAAATTTACGATGGCGCTTGCGGCGGGCGTACATAGGCTTACGTTTCGGCAGCACAACTATCCTGTGGGTAGAGTCATAGACAACCCTGTAGGGCTTTCGGTAAAAGGTACTATTAGTTCTGTATCGCTGCGCAAAAGCATAGTAGGCTACGCTTCGGCTTTGGATTGTAAGTGCAACTGCGCCCTCACAGTACTAGCGCAGCCCAAGGATACCACCATCTGTGCCGGCGATAGTATGACCTTGCGCGCTAGCGGCGCCAACACCTACATCTGGAGCCCCGCTAGCTTTCTAAGCAATGCCTATAGCGCAGCGCCAATATTCAAAGGCACTACGAGCACACAATATATAGTACAAGGCACTGATAGCAGTGGCTGCAAAGGCTACGATACACTGATGCTCACCGTAAACCCCAAGCCTACAATTGTAGCTAGCCCCAAAGCTATACTGCTGTGCGTAGGCGACAGTGTGCAGCTGCAAGCTGCAGGTGGCACGCGCTATGTATGGCAGCCCGGCATAGGCCTAGACGATAGTACAAGCAGCAAACCCAAGCTAGCGCTAGCTATGGGTGCTTATAAAATAGTATTGCGTGGCTACAACCTTGCAGGCTGTAGCAATACCGATACGGTGGCGGTAAGCATGTTGCCTAGCCCAGTGGTGGTAGCCCTGCCACCCGACACTGCGGGCTGCGTGGGCAATACGGTGCAGCTTTACGTATCGGGTGCGCCTAGCTATACCTGGCTACCCAATGCTGGTATAGACGACAGAGACCCCAAGAATCCCAAACTTACTATTACCAATAGTATAAGCTATGTAGTAAAAGGCACGGACAGCAACGGCTGTAGCGGCTACGACACCATTAATATCAAAGCCTACCCCAAACCGGAGTTGCGGGCTAGCCAAGAAAGGATAAACGACAACTGTTTTGGCAACGAGGTGCAATTGCGTGCTGTGGGTGCCAACAGTTATACTTGGACACCCGACTTTTACTGCAACAACCCCAAGATAGCCAACCCCATAGTGACGATACCCAGTACCCAAACCTTTACCGTATATGGTAGCAACGATGCTGGCTGCATGGGCAGCGATACGGTAACGGTATTGTTTGCAGGTAAAAGCATAGTGCGTATTCCTAATGCCTTTACCCCCAACAATGATGGCCTCAATGATAAGTTCAGACCAATAATAGTCTGCGGTTTCGATATGACGGAGTTTCTTATCTACAACAGGTGGGGGCAGCAGGTATTTGCCACTAGCGATAAGAATAAAGCATGGGACGGCAACATAGGCAATGTTGAAGCAGAGCTAGGCGTTTACTTCTATCTGCTCAAGGGCAACGATGCTAATGGTGAAAGTCTTGTGCTTAAGGGCGATGTGACCCTTGTGCGCTAGCGCAACAGCTTTGTTGTAGGCGGATGCGTTACATTTCCTTCAATCTGTCTTTAAGAAAAGATTATAGACAAATGAAGGGCAAAACGATTAATTTTACGCTACAAAAAAAATAACGATTAATTTTAAAATTTTACTAAACAACAAGCGTGGTCAAACATTTCAACTTAAAAAAATCACTAATCTTAGTTACTACAAGTTTATTGTTTTTTGCTTGTAAAAAAGAAGATACGCCAGAAGTTGAATATTCTGGTATAATAGGAACTTGGGAAAGTACCTCTTTTAGTTTCAGAAAGATCTCCAAAAAAGGTGAATTAATCTCCGATTCGGTTTGGAATTATTTATCCCCAACAGACTATATATATACTTTTAACAAGGATAGCACTTTTGTATTTATAGCAAACACAATTACCCCTGTAAATGCGAAGCGTACAAATGGCAAGGGGATTTACGGCATTCAAGATGATATGTTGTCAACGGGAGATGGGATGATGAATTTGGTAACAATGAAAGATGGAACAAACGAGTTTATAACGTTTCCATATTATCTATCAGCTAACAAGCTAAGTACAGTCGTTTCTGCGAATTATGCTGATACTTCATTCAATAGTGAGTATGTTCTAAATTTTAAGCTTAAAAAAATAGGCAAATAGAAAACTTTAAAATATGCAGTCGTGTTAGGAATTTTTAACAAGCCAGACTAATGCAAGCAATTGCAAAAGCTTTAATTTTACCCAAGAATAAAAATTTTTAGAACAATGGACAATCAACACAATTTTACCAACTACAAAGTGGAAAGCACTACCGTGAATGCCACGGGCACTATGTCTAGCACTTACATCGCCAAGGTGTTTATGTGGATGTTTATAGCACTGGCTATATCTACGGTGTTTGCCTTCCTATTCTCTAGCAGCGCTGAGCTGATGAGCTATTTGTTGTCTTATGATGCTACTACGGGCCAGGGTGGCATGACAATGCTGGGCTACGCTGTAATGTTTGCACCCATAGGATTTGTATTGCTGATGAGCTTTGGCTTTCAGCGTTTGTCGGCTACGGCGCTTATAGGCCTATTTATGGTATATGCAGCTATCAATGGTATTAGTTTTAGTTTTATACTGCTTACTTATACTTCTAGCTCCATTATTGGTTGTTTTGCCTCTGCGGCAGCTATGTTTGGCATAATGGCGGTAATGGGCTACACCACCAAGAAAGATCTTACCTCATTCGGTCGTATCCTTACGATGGGGCTTATAGGTATCGTGGTGGCTATGGTCATCAACATGTTCCTAAAGAGCGATACTATGGGCTATATTGTGAGTGTTATAGGCGTAGCGGTGTTCACCGGCCTCACTGCTTACGATGTTCAGAAACTTAAGAACATTGGTGCTGGTGTAGAGTATGGCGAGATATCCGAAGTAGATGGTAAAAAATTAGGTGTACTTGGTGCACTTACTTTGTACCTCGACTTTATCAATATATTCTTGCTTTTGCTTCGCTTGTTTGGCGGTCGCAAAGATTAATAGCAAATTACAAAAGACAAAAAAACCACCTCAATCGAGGTGGTTTTTTTATTGGACCAATATGGATTATGCAACAGCTGCGGCCTTTTTCTTTACAAATAAAAGTATACCCACCCCTATAAGAATGAGGCAAGTAGAAATAATCTCGGCTTGTGTGGGCTGTATGAAGCCCCAATCGTACTTGTAGTTTACTCTTATCTTTTCGATAGTGAAACGTTCCAAACCATTGACAATGAGGTAAGCTCCAAAAAGGTGTAGTGGGGTAGTAAAACGTTTGCGTATGCGCCACAAAAACGGGAACAAAAGACCAATACACACTATGGCCTCGTATAGCGCAGTAGGGTACACGCTTACGGGCAATACAGCACAATAATTACCCACGCAATCGGCTATCATCACGCCTTCATTATTTACATTGTCGGCATAGTTCATACCCAGAAACCAATCGGGTAGCCAAGAAGGAGCTGGCGTAAAACCGTGCGGAATGGCAGCTAGCTCGTGCATGTTCTTCACATCGCCATA
This sequence comes from Chitinophagaceae bacterium, assembly GCA_020846105.1. GTDB lineage: Bacteria > Bacteroidota > Bacteroidia > Chitinophagales > Chitinophagaceae > Rurimicrobium. The sequence continues at coordinate 5,786 of JADLEN010000344.1, forward strand.
GCGCATAAACCATTCTGGGAATGTTTGTAGCATTTGTTGAAAACTATCTTTGCTAGCCGCTGTAAGGTTGCCAGCAGCATCGCTAATGTAGGCACTATTAAAGATACCCCAGTCGCCATCGCCAGAGAAGTGGCAGCCTAGCCTACCTATGCCATAGGCAAGTATCAAGGCTGGTGCAGCAGTATCGCAGAGGGTAGCAAAAGGTATCTTGTATTTCTTGGCATAGAAATAAAGTAGGGTAGTAGCCAGTATCAGCCCACCATAAAATGTAAGTCCGCTGCGCGAAAAAAGGCTATCGATAGGGTCTTGAATAAAAGACTCCCAAGTTTCTAGCGCGTTAAATATCTTGGCACCTACAAGACCACCAATAGCGGCTATCATCAGTATGGTACTTACGCGCTCGTGCGGGTACACCAGTCCGCGGGTCTTTACTTTTTTACCTGTTTCTTTATTTATATATTCCACATCGTCTTCTACAGGTTGTAAGATGCCTAGCTTTTCGTAGCGTTTCATTTCTCTGCCCATCACCATGAGGCCAGCAATAAAAGCCAATGCCATAAGAAAGCCAAAGGTTTTGAAAATACCAAGCCACTCGGGCATGGGATAATGAAGGATGCCTTCGAGAAGGTATTGAAAATCTGGGTACATAAAGTTGATTTGAAAATGCTGGGCGAAAATAAGGAATGACGCTGAAAGGGCTGTTATAAAAAATCATTGAGGCAATGGAATAACTAAAAGCGATAAGCCTATTTTGATATTCTTTTATTATTCCTTTGACATTACCGTGACGTAAGATTATATTTGCACAAAATTTTACAAAACTATTACAAAAGTATTGTTCAGTATATGACTTGGAAGCAACATTTTACCTCATCGGTTGGCAAAAAATTAGTGATGGCTTTTACGGGCCTGTTCCTTATTATGTTTTTAGTAATTCACGCCTACCTCAATGCTATGATCTTTTTGCCTGATGGCAGAGAAAAGTTTGAAGCAGGTGCGCACTTTATGGGCACCAACCCACTTACCCGTATTTTAGAAATAGGGCTTGTCCTTGGTTTTGCCTTGCACATTATTCAAGGTCTTATGCTTTGGCGTCAAAACGCTAAAAAGCGTTCTGCGGGTCGCTACGCTGTGAATGCTGGTAATGCTACTAGCAAATGGTATAGCCGCTCTATGGGTCTTTTGGGCACTATAGTTTTGTTGTTTCTTGTTATTCACACAGCACATTTCTGGATACCAAACCGTGCCAATCAATTTATGACTGGCGAAGAAATAGATCTTTATGAGAAAATGCAAATTGTATTCGAAAATCCAATAGTGGTTGCCCTATATGTTTTGGGTTGCTTATCGCTATGTTTTCACTTGGTACACGGTTTTTACTCTGCCTTTCAAACGCTTGGAATGGGTACAAGCAGATATAAAAGCGGTATTCGCAACGCGGGTATTGCTTTTTCAATTATCATCACCATTTTATTTGCTTTGATGCCAATCGCCTTTCATTTCAATATCCTTTTAGGATAATTGATAAATATTTTTTTTGAACAGAATTTTCAGATAAATCATTCAGAATATGCCACTTAATAATAGAATACCAGACGGAGAATTAGCTACCAAATGGGAAAAATATAAATCAACTTGTAAGCTTGTAAACCCTGCCAACAAACGCAGTATCGAAATCATTGTGATAGGTACGGGTCTTGCCGGTGCCTCTGCTGCAGCGTCTTTGGGCGAAATGGGTTATAAAGTAAAAGCATTTTGTTTTCAAGATAGTCCACGCCGCGCACACAGTAATGCTGCGCAAGGTGGTATCAATGCTGCAAAAAATTATCAAAACGATGGTGACTCAGTTTATCGTCTTTTTTACGACACTATCAAAGGTGGCGATTACCGCTCCCGCGAAGCAAACGTGCATCGCCTCAGTGAAGTGAGTGGCAATATTATTGACCAATGTGTGGCACAAGGTGTTCCTTTTGCTCGTGAATATGGTGGCTTATTGAGCAATCGTTCTTTTGGTGGTACACAAGTACAACGTACCTTTTATGCTGCCGGCCAAACGGGTCAGCAATTACTAATAGGTGCCTACCAATCTTTGGAGCGCCAAGTAGCTTTGGGAAATGTAACGATGTATAACCGCCACGAGATGCAAGAAATTGTAAAAATCGATGGTAAAGCACGTGGTATTATTGCACGTAAGATGGTTACGGGCGAGTTGGAGCGTCATTTTGGTCACGCAGTATTATTGTGCAGCGGAGGATACGGAAACGTTTTTTACCTTTCTACCAATGCAATGGGCAGCAACGTTACAGCAGCTTGGAAAGCACACAAACAAGGAGCTTATTTTGGCAACCCTTGCTTCACACAAATTCACCCAACATGTATTCCTGTATCAGGTGATCATCAATCTAAGCTTACATTGATGAGTGAATCATTACGTAATGATGGACGCATTTGGGTACCAAAGAAGAAAGATGATAACAGAAAACCATCCGACATTCCTGAGGATGAAAGAGATTATTATTTAGAGCGCAGATATCCTGCGTTTGGTAATCTTGTTCCTCGTGATGTGGCCTCGCGCGCAGCAAAAGAACGTTGCGATGCAGGCTACGGAGTGGGTGCTTCAAAGATGGCCGTTTACCTTGACTTTGCTTTCAATACAATGCGTTACGGAAAGGTTGAGGCAAACAAGCGCGGCATACACAATCCTTCTGATGCTGAGATCAAAAAAATGGGACAAGAAGTTGTAAAAGAAAAATACGGCAACTTGTTTGATATGTACGCAAAGATCACAGGTGAAAATCCATACGAAACACCTATGCGTATTTATCCGGCTGTACACTATACTATGGGCGG
>JADLEN010000345.1 GCA_020846105.1 Chitinophagaceae bacterium
AAAGCAAATGCAGCTAAATGCACAAGCAGCAGCTACTGCATTTTTAGAAAAAGGTTATAACATTATATCTGGAGGTACAGATAATCATTTGTTACTTATAGACCTTCGCAACAAAGGTATTTCGGGCAAAAAAGCTGAAAATACCTTAGTTAAGGCTGATATCACCTTGAACAAAAACATGGTGCCTTTTGATGACAAATCACCTTTTGTAACTTCGGGTATACGTGTTGGCGTACCTGCAATTACCACTCGTGGCCTTAAGGAAAAAGACATGGCCAATGTGGTTAATTGGTTGGACAAGGTGCTTTGCAACCCCGATAACGAACAAGTAATAGCCACAGTACGTGGTGAAGTAAACGAATACATGAGTAGCTTTGTTATGTATCCAGAAATGGGCTAATAGATAATATTTAAATTATAAGAAAAAAAGGTGAGTCTAATTTTTAGGCTCACCTTTTTGCTTTTGGAGATAGCTTACTACGCTTCTATCGTTTCTATGGTTTCTGTAAAATTAATGCCATATCGCTCCAGCCTTGCAAGTACGGGCCTGTATATTTCTGCCATAGTGGGTATCGTCACTCCCTTTGGGTAGTCCACTTTTTTGCTCACCATCAATTCGGCAAGTATAGCAATGGGCAAGCCCACCGTTTTGGCCATTGCAGAGTAGGTGGCATCTTCGCCTATCACTACCATAGCGCTTGTAAGTTTGTTGCAAAAATTACGATGTTTATAAGTAACCTCGTGTTGCATCACCACCATATCTTTATCTTCGGGTGCTAGTTTCCATTTGTCGGCTAGTATGCCTAGCAGTGCCAGGCCGGGTGTTGTAGCGTTGGTAGGCAATGCGTTGTTTCCAAAAATACCCAACCATTCTACCATACTTTTTGTCTCTTCATCTTTCAGTTTCAATTGCTCCCACGCAAATTCTTTAATGCCTTTGTTGGTATCCGTATAGCCAAGAAGTTTTTTCAGTAAGTCTGTCCAAGTTGCAAGCCCGTCCATTGCTATTTTGTTGCTCGTATCGGTAAGGCCCATTTTTATGAGCGCATCCCAGCCCTTGCAAAAGCTAGGGTGGCGTAGGGTAGCACGCATAAAGTTTTTGGCATTATGCTGATTGTACAAATCCATATAGCTTAGCGAATCGCGGTTGGGGTAATACGCCAAATTGCCCACACCTTCACAATTAATGGTATTATTATTTTCGAACAGAGACGCGTATGGCAAGAATATCTTTTCACTTTTGCTCAAATAGTGAGCGCCATCTTTGCCGGCATTCAAAACATTTAATGGGTTCCAGCTAAATTTATAATGCCAAGGATTATTGTCGCTAGAGGGTGCAATAAGGCCACCACAATAAGAATGAAAAGTATGGATGTCGGAAGCTACTTTGCCTATACCATCAAATATCATACTTGCCGACATGTGATCTATACCAGGGTCCAAGCCCATCTCGCACATAAACATTAGGCCAGCATCTTTTACCGCTTGGTGCATAGCCCTCATCTCTGGCGATACATACGAAGACGTAATTAGGTTCTTCTTGAATTCAAGACAATCCTTTGCCAGTAATATGTGCAAATTTGGTGGCATCAGCGATAATACCAAATCGGCCTTTTTTACTAGCTTTTGCCTTTGTGCATCGTTGTTGATATCCAATACAGCTATTTCGGCTTTAGGATAGTCGGTCACTTTCTCCTTCAATGCTTGCTCGTTACTATCGGCAATTACCACATGCCATGGCGCTTGCTTTTGCTCTGTTTTTTCTAGGGCATATTTTATCAAATATGATGAGCTTTTGCCTGCACCTACTATAAGAATGGAAATCATTTATCTGTTATTTAGTGATTTCAATTTGTCAATCCAAAATCGTACCAAAATTCATTTTTAGTATATTTAACTAAATGTATTATAACGTAAGTTGTTAATACTTAAAGTAAAAGCTACACCACAATTTTATTTCGCGGGTTTCCAGCATTTCTCTTGCACGGCCATCGAGCCCTATTTTCGCATTCAAGTATTGTTTGGTATTCGGCAGCTTGCCTATCACTTTGGTTAGCACATAGCGTTTGTTGCTAGGGTTATACACTTTCAGTATTCGGCCTTTGGCCAGGTCGTTGCTAAAGGCATACAGCATCTGATCATTCACTGCCGTTTGCGGCTTGAAAAAAACCACCATACCCTCCAAGGAGTCTACAGTAGTTTCATTATTGGTTTGGTATTTATAGGCATTCTCAAATTCCGATGGCGCTCCTACAGATAGCAGCTCGCTTGCCGTATCTGCTGCTATTGTAGCTACTGCCGCCGCAGCAGCTATTTGGGTATCGGGCTTAGTGGCAGCCACAGGTGCCACAAAATTGTATTGAATATAGCCCAGCATCACTTTATTGTTGGCAAGCTGCGCCATGGCTTGGTCTTTGTTTAGTGCCATTAAGTCGGCTATGCCTATGCCCAAGGCCTGGGCTATAAGGCTGTAATTGTCGCTAGGGCTTGCGGTATATATTAGTGGCTTATGCTTGTTGCCTTTGCTTAGGGCATAGTTATAAGTGCCTATTGGCACGC
>JADLEN010000346.1 GCA_020846105.1 Chitinophagaceae bacterium
AATACCAAGCGCTTTTTAACGATGAGTTGTGGCGAAAGGTAGCATTGCACAGCAATATAATGGCTCAAAAATTAGGGGATGGTCTAGCAAAAATAAAGGGCATTACCATCACAAGACCTATAGTGGCCAATGCAGTATTTGCGTGTATACCTACCAGCTGGAATGAGCCATTGATGCGCAACTCCCCATTTTATGTATGGCGAGAGGACATCAACGAAGTACGCTTGATGTGTGCCTGGGATACTAATGAAAATGAAATACAAGATTTCTTAAAAGCTTGTGTACAAATAGTTGATAACAACTAAGGAGTTGGCTCAAAAAACCTGCTGTCTTTTATAAAAGATTCATCGTCTAGTGTCTTCAAAAATGCTTTCATATCTATTCGCTCTTGCGCAGATAATTTTATACCATTTTTGAAAGCAGGATCTAGGGTTGGATAATCGTAAATTTGAGTTTCCATTTGGTCGAATACCTTGTCTAGTGTACTTGCCCTACCATCATGAAAATAGGGCGAGGTGTAGCTAAGATTGCGTAGCGATGGCACTTTAAATTTGTACATATCATCTGGGTTAAGCGTTATGTGCGCCCTACCACTGTCATTTGAGAGATTGGGCTTTAGTCCTACATTGCGAAAAGAAAAATCTGTAAATAATGGCGCTTTATGGCAGCTAGCACATTTGGCTTCGTATACAGCCATTCCCGCAAGCTCACTCTGAGTCATCGTTACACCAGATTCTTTGCGCATGTATTTATCGTATTTGGCATTTGCCGACACCATTGCACCCATAAATTGTGCCATTGCCTTGAAGGTTTTTTCAGAAGTAATTTCACTACTACCATATGCTGCCTGAAATAAACTTGCATATTTTGGCGCGGCTCTCAGCTTTGCTAATACATTAGGTAAGGTTTCATCCATTTCTACAGGATTATCTATCGGCGCTAATGGCTGCACTTCAAGATGATTTACACCACCATCCCACATGAGGCTGGTGTGCCAATTGAGGTTGAAAAGTGGCGGGGAATTTCTATTACCCAACTTACCATCAATGCCGTGGCTAACATCGTGGCCAGAGTGCGTAAATGCTGCAAATGCTTGATGGCAAGAACCGCAAGAAATAGTATTGTCGCGAGAAAGACGTGTGTCGTAAAACAAGGTGCGCCCTAACTCAAAACCAGCATTGGTAAGTTGGTTGTTTACAAAACTATAATAAGGGCTAGGCCAATTTTCTGGCACTTTAAACTCAATATTAGTATTCGTAAGTTTGCTACTATCGGGTATAAGTACATCCTTTTTGCAGGCTGCTATTGCGATAAGCAGTGACAAAAAAGCGAGTATTGAAAAGCGTTTCATAAAGCGAAAAGTGTTTTATTAAAAACAATATCCAAAATTAAGCAAAAGCTTTGTAGTTTGCTACTGATTCTAATGATACCAGAATATGAAGATTATCATACTTGGCAACAACTCCGCCCTACCTGCACATAATAGATACCCCACTTGCCAGGTAGTAAATATTGATGAGACCTACATTTTAGTAGATTGTGGCGAAGCGGCACAAATATTGCTCAAAAAGCATGGTATTAGTTGGAGCAAAATTCGCCACATATTTATCAGTCATTTACATGGCGACCATTATTTTGGTTTAGTAGGGCTTATCAATTCTATGAGCCTCTTAGGACGTACCGAACCCTTAAATCTTTATGCCCCAGCAGCATTATCGTCAATGATAGCGCAGGTTTTGGCAGTAGCCGACACCGTACTCAGCTATCCCTTACATTTTATTGCTACGCAAGACACTGCATCTATTTTATTTGAAAATGATATTTTTTCGCTTAAGACATTCCCCGTAGAGCATCGGATATTTTGCCAAGGATTATTAGTGACTCAAAAAGCAAAAGGAAGAAAACTATTGCCCGAGCGATGTAGTTATTACGAGATACCAACAGCATATTTCAGACAATTAAAAGCTGGTGCCAACTATGAATGTAAAGATGGTTTTGTAGTAAAAAACGAATGGGTAACAGAAGATGGTAAACCTGAAAAAAGATATGCCTTTTGTGCAGATACTAAATATACTAACTCCTTTTTGCCACATATCATTGGTGCAGATATTATTTACCATGAAAGCACCTACCTCTCTGCCGAGCATGAGCGTGCAGCAAGCCGATTCCACAGCACTGCTCAGCAAGCAGCTACCATAGCGCGTGCAGCTAACGCAGGGCAATTGATATTGGGACATTACTCGTCTAAATACAAAACAGTATATGCATTTGAAGAAGAAGCCAAAATGATATTCCCCAATTCGGTGGCTAGCAAAGAAGGCGATATTTTTGAAATTTAACGGATAGCCGTTTTAACCAATCTATTAGAATAGAACTGCCCATTTTACAAATAGTCTATTTACCTTTGCGCCGCTATGCATATAGAAATACTCAAATCAAAGATTCACCACGCAAAAGTAACCGAAGCCAACCTCCACTATGTAGGCAGTGTCACCATTGACGAAAACCTTATGGATGCTGCCAACTTAATTGAACACGAAAAAGTACAAATTGTAGTGCTTGAAAACGGTGAGCGCATAGAAACCTATGTAATTACAGGTACAAGAGGCAGCGGCATGATATGCCTTAATGGCCCTGCTGCACGCCGCGTATCCGTTGGCGATACGCTAATAATTATGTCTTATGCGTCAATGGATTTTGAGCTTGCCAAAAGCCACAAACCATCCGTCATTTTCCCAAAGGCAGACAACTTACTATAACCCTTATTTGGTAAAATAATATGAAAAAGAAAGCGTTAACGTTATTGCAGTATGCCATCTTTTTCGGGTTGGGTTTTGCACTTATTTATTGGCAATATACACATCTGAGCGAGCAAGATATTGCCGAGCTCAAAGTGGCTATTGGACAAGTTTCCGACCGCAGTTGGCTATTTATACCCATACTTATTATCGGATTTTTCTCTCATTTTTTCAGAGCCTTACGGTGGCGATTGATGTTGGAGCCGCTGAATCTGCGTCCAGCATTATTCAACATCACAGCCGCTGTATTTATTGGCTACCTTACTAATCTACTATTGCCGCGTATGGGCGAGGTGGCAAAGTGCACGGTGCTAGCCAAATACGAAAACGAACCTGCAGATAAAATTATTGGCACTATTGTAGCAGAGCGAGCCTTTGACCTTATTTGTTTGATGCTGATTGCAGCGCTCACCTTTGCGGTGCAAGCAGATATTATGACAGAGTATTTACAAACACTAATTGGTGGTATGGAAGGCAAAAACCTACCCCTAAAAATAGGAGTTGCTTTTATAGCACTTGCTGCATTTATTGGCTTGTTAGTAATTGTATATAAGAAAAATAAAGACGGTAAAGTTGGGCATTTCATCAAAGGCCTTGCCGAAGGTGTAGGCTCCATAATGGCCATGAAAAAACGCGTACAATTTATAGTATACACTATACTTGTTTGGGGCTGCTATTTATCGCTTATATATATCGGCTTTTTGGCCTTGCCTGCTACCGAGCATTTAGGTATTGGTGCGGCACTGTCTATTTTAGTTTTTGGTAGCTTGGGTATGATTGTTACACCCGGTGGCTTAGGTGCTTACCCTCAAGCTATTCAGCTAGTGCTTAATATGCTATATGGTGTCAAGAGTGCATTTGGCTTGGCTTTCGGATGGATATCTTGGCTAGCACAAACCTTAATCATGGTTATTTTTGGGGTTATTGCTTTTATCTTTTTACCTATTTACAACCGACCCAAAAATGAGCAATAAGCAACAATGGATAGCCAACAAAATAATGAACCTCGATGCATTGCTGCGCTATGTGCATAGCAAACGTGTGCGTGGCAGCCGCATTGTTTTCACCAATGGTTGTTTTGACATCCTACACCATGGCCATTTCGATTTATTGGCAAAAGCTGCTAACGAAGGTGATATTTTGATTGTAGGGCTCAATGCTGATGCATCGGTAAAACGGCTGAAGGGCAACGATAGACCGATAAATCAGGAAGCAGATAGAGCTTTGCAAATTGCCTCATTGCTTGTAGTGGATGCGGTTTGTTTTTTTGAAGAAGACACACCTTTGAAATTGATAAAAAGTATTGAACCCGATGTGCTGATAAAGGGAGGCGACTACACCAAAGCGAGTGTAGTAGGGGCTACCGAAGTAGAATCACTTGGAGGAAGTGTTGTTATTATCCCATTTGTAGATGGATATTCTACAAGCTCATTAATAACTGAAATAAAAAAACTATAAAAAAATAGGCTAGTCAAGTTTTAAAACTCCACTAGCCTATTTTTTTATGCTAATGCCGCAATAATTGCGATAGCCAATATTAGTAGAACAATAGCTACACTACCAACCACTAAACCTGCAATTGCAAGTCCTTTTAACTTTCTTCTTCTTTGCACACCTATTATACCAGTAACAAAAGCGCCAAGCAACATCAAAAATGGCAAGAAGCCTGCTGTTACTACAGAAAGACCTAAAATCAAACAGACTGTAGCCAAGCTAAAAGAAACGATTCCGAAAACACCTTTGTCTTCACCTTGTGCAACTGCTGGCTTTTGCTTAAGATTGAAAATCTGTTTCTTTTCTTTTTGTTGGACAATCTTTTCTGAGGAATTATGTTCATTTATCGTGATTTGTTCGGCAGCAATGGGAAATGCAGCAAATGCCTTAATTGGTGCTGAAATTGTGGCCGAAAGCACCAACATGAGCAATAAGAATTGCAGTGATAATAGATTTTTTTTCATTAGCGAATAATTTTTATTTTTCTCAAAAATAGACATTGTTTGCTCAAATCAAAATCATTTTCAGAATTTTAATTTTACAAGTAGCACCATTATTTATCAATAAGAAGGCAAGGGCGCAAAAATGCAGCCTAGCTATTGATGGTAAAGCATGCTGCTACTTACAAAGTAAGCAAATAAGCGAATGTCTTATTATTTTCCCAAATAGTTGTTTGATATGCCACACCATGGGCATCTCGGCTTACGTACAAAAGCCGCCCACGAAGGTGATATTTTGATAGTAGGGTTCAATAATTGCAAAATTTAAGAAACTATAAATTGGACTAGCATTTTCGCTAGCCCAATTTTATTATACTACTACTGAAATTGCAATCAAAAA
>JADLEN010000347.1 GCA_020846105.1 Chitinophagaceae bacterium
CAGAAATCAACAACCTGCAAAAATGTGTGGTTTTTGGGGCCAATAGTGCAATCCGCAGTGCCGAGCCAATTTACAATAATAGCTTCTCCAGTTTTAGCATGCCTCCTAATACCAAAACACTCGACAATTATTTGCCGCCTTTAAACGTTGGCAATGCAAGTGTAAAAGCTGCTACAAACAGCCAAATACTATTTGCCGAAAAAAATGGAAATGCACTATGGGCAACACTTTCAGGTGGCCAACCCACTGCTGTAATTAGTGGAGAAGGCTTATGGCGCTGGCGTATGTATGAGTTCAAAAACACCAATCAAACACTATTGATAGATGAATGTATTCGGCAAACCATAAATATGCTTACAGCCAATAATAATGGCAAACCATTTTATACAGAACTTGCCAAAAACATTTGGAACAACCCTGAGCATGTGCAAATAAGTGCATTCTTACAAAACGAAAACAATGAATTAATTAATCAGCCAGAAGCTACACTAAGCATTAAAGACAGTGCTGGCTTCAGCAAAATTTTCAATTTTGAACGCAACGGCAATAGTTACAAAATAGATGTGGGAGCCTTGCCTGTAGGCAGATACACCTATACAGCAAGTACCACTTGGAATAACAAACAAATGGTAGACAATGGCCAGTTTTTAATAGCCCAAAATGCACTCGAAGATCAAGAGTCTGGCTGCAACTACGCGCTAATGTATGCCTTGGCCAATAAAAACAATGGCAACACTGTGGGTACAAATGCCATTCAAAGCATAGCCGACAGCATAAGGCAAAACAACAATATTCGCCCGCTAATAGTAGAACAAACAGAGGCTACAGAGCTCATAAATTGGAAATGGCTTTTTGCAATTATTCTATTGATTGCCACTACCGAATGGCTTTTGCGCAAATATTGGATGGCTATGTAATATCCCATAAGTAGTTTAGCTAGATTTACTTACTTCGGTAAAATTTATTCATCTATATTCGCGCAAATATTTACCACTATGAAAAAATTAAGTTTGTTGCTTTGCGTTTCTGCTGGCATCATGTTTAGCTCATTTTCTTGCAACAAAGAAAAAGACAAAACCACAACAACACCAACCCCTAGCAGCCCTTACTACTTCGAGTTTACACTTGGTGGCAAATACACCAAATTCAACTCGCCAGAGCCTCAGTATGTATTTATTTCTCCAGGTTCTGCTGGCGGATATCAAACACCTTCTGCTAATGAATTGTACCCAAGTATCGAACTTAGTTTTACATTTAGGCACCCACCTACAGATGCTGATATTAAAGGTCTTGAGGGTAAAAAAATCTATTACTATTTTGACAATTCAGATTCCATAACGGCCCACGTAGTATACGAAGAAAGCTATACGGCCGAAACGATGTATAACGATCAGTCCATTGACAATAACTACAGCGTAAAGATAGATAAGGTCACCTTTGTAAAATCTACATCATCTATAGGCATACCCATAGATGTATATGAAATTGCAGGCACTTGCAACAGCAAATATGTAGATTATAGCAATGGTGAAAAAGTAAGTGAATTAACCGGCGGAAAATTCAATATGCTCATTGCTCGTCGTACCGACCAATAAAGGAAAACACGCGAAACATACAAAGGCTACCTACTAAAAAAGGTAGCCTTTTTTCGTAAAAGAAATAACTACAGTACATATTCATTGACATTGAAACTTGGGAATTTAAAATTTCTATTTCATTTTTTAATTGTTCTCTTTTAATTAAAATTTACCTTTGCCGCATTATGTCAAAAAAAGCAATGCTCATCATTATGGATGGCTGGGGAAAGGGCAACAACCCAAAATCTGATGCCATTTCTTATGCCCACCCCGAGTTCGTTTCCTCTTTGTACGACAAATATCCAAATTCAGAACTCATCACTTGTGGCGAGGCTGTGGGCCTGCCTGAAGGGCAAATGGGCAACTCGGAAGTAGGACACCTGAACCTTGGTGCAGGGCGCATAGTGTATCAAGAATTGCAACGCGTAAATGTGGCTATCAAGACTGGCGAACTAGAAAACAATGCCGCATTACAAGCTGCATTTGCCTATGCCAAAAGCAACAACAAAACACTACATTTTATAGGCTTGGTAAGTGACGGTGGCGTGCATGCTCATATCCAACATTTAGAAGCACTGTGCCACTATGCACAGAATGCTGGGCTTAGCAAAGTAGCCATTCATGCATTTACAGATGGTAGAGATTGCGACCCTAAAAGCGGGCACGGTTTTATAGCGAAATTGCAAAATACAATTAGCCAAACAGGTGCAGTATTGGCAAGTATCTGTGGCAGGTATTATGCTATGGATCGCGACAAACGTTGGGAGCGTGTTCAAAAATCTTATGATGCCATGGTACATGGCCGCGGCATACATAGCCACGATGCGCTTTCAAGCATAGAAGCCTCTTATGCAGTGGGTATTACCGACGAGTTTATAGAACCAATTGTACTTTGCGACAGTAACAATAATCCGCTGGCGCAAATACAAGAAGGCGATGCTGTTGTTTGTTTCAATTTCCGGACAGACCGATGCCGTGAAATTACCGAAGTGCTTACCCAAGTAGACCTGCCTGAGCAACACATGATGACCATACCGCTGCATTATGTAACCCTTACCGAGTACGACAAATCGTACAAGAGCGTCAATGTGATTTTTCAAACAGACAACCTTAGCAACACTATGGGCGAGGTACTGGCAGCAAATGGGAAAACACAAATCCGTATTGCCGAAACGGAAAAGTACCCGCATGTTACTTTCTTCTTTTCGGGTGGCAGAGAAGCACTTTTTGAAGGCGAAAAACGTATCATGCGCAACTCGCCAAAAGATGTAGCTACCTACGATTTGAAACCAGAAATGAGCGCACACGAACTCAAAGATGCCATAATTGAAGAGCTACGCCTACAGTCTGCCGACTTTGTTTGTATGAACTTTGCAAATGCCGATATGGTAGGCCATACAGGTGTGTGGGATGCTGTGGTAAAAGCTGTAAAAACAGTGGATGAATGTGTGAGCGAAATTATACCAGTAGCCTTGTCCAACGACTATGCAGTGTTCCTTACTGCCGACCACGGCAACTCAGATAATATGGTAAACGAAGACAACTCGCCCAATACCCAACACTCACTCAACCCTGTGCCACTCTTTTTGATAAGCAAAGATTATAATGGCCCATTGCGCTCTGGTAAGCTAGGCGATATTGCACCTACCATGTTGTATTACATGAACTTGCCCATACCTGCAGAAATGACGGGTAATGTATTGATAGACTAGAACTTAATCTTGACTACCAAATATCTCGGCAATAACTTCTTTGTTATTGCCCAAAATCACTTTGCGCCGTAGGCTCAGCTTGGGTGTTATTTCGCCAGATTCTATACTCCAAGTAGTATTAAGTATTCGGTAGCGCTTTATTTGCTCAAAGGGTGCAAGCCGCTGATTTATAATTTTCACCTCACTAGCAATGAGGTTTTTTATTTGCTCCTTAACCACCTCAGCAGCTTGGGCATCTCTTATCGTTTCTGAAAGAGAAAGCTGTTTTAGACAATTGACCATATTGCAAATAATCAGTGCCGAAGCAAATTTCTGACCCTCGCCTATCACCATACATTGCTCTATATATTTACTCTCTTTTAGTTTGTTTTCGATGGCCGAAGGCGCAATATATTTTCCCGCACTATTTTTAAAAATTTCTTTTTTCCTATCCGTAATTTTCAAAAAGCCCTCAGAATCTATAACGCCTACATCCCCCGTGTGTAGCCAACCTTCACTGTCTATCACCTCGGCTGTTGCCGCAGTATTTTTGTAATAGCCCATCATTTGGCTAGGCCCTTTCATCAGTATTTCTCCATCTTCTTCTGCTATTTTTACTATTGAGTTTTCTACCACTAATCCCACCGAACCAAATTGTCGCTGCCGCTCATGCCACCTGTTTACCGAGATGACAACACAGGTTTCGGTAAGGCCATAACCTTGCAGCATAGGCAAGCCAGCACAGGTAAAAATGCGCTCCAGCTTAGGGTTAAGCGCTGCGCCACCACTCACTATTACAGCTATTTGGCCACCTACAGCAGCACGCCATTTTTTGTACACCAGCGCATCGCAAACCTTTCGTTGCACATCATAAAACCAACCGTTTTTATTACATAACTCATAGCGCATGGCCACGCGCATACTCCAGTCAAACACTAGCTTCTTAAAACCATTAAGCCCTTCGCCAGCAGTACTTATGCGCTCCAACACCTTCTCTAATACTCGAGGTACGGCCACAAAAATTTGCGGCTTTATTTCTCTGCAATTTTCGCCAATAGTATCAATGCTTTCGGCATAAAAAATACTGACGCCATGGTATAGGTAAAGGGTATTTAGAAAGCGCTCATAAACATGGTTTAGCGGCAAAAAACTAAGTGCTCGCCATTGGTTGGTAAACGGTGCAATGCCTTTGCAAATCATCACATTGCTCAGCATATTGCTATGACTTATCATTACACCTTTGGGTATGCCTGTAGTGCCCGATGTGTAAAGGATGGTATACAAATCTGTGGGTAATACCGTCGCGCGCATTTCGGCAAAATGGGCTGCATCGAAATGCGCTTTGCCCATGGCCACAAGGCTATCAAAAGTGCTAGCAGCATCAGTATCGTCAAAGCAAATGATATGTTTCAAATACTTTAGCTGTGCTCTTATAGCTTGTATCTTTTGCATTACCACCTTGTCTTGGATAAAAATAAGCTTGGCCTCAGAATGGTTCAAAATAAATAGCAAATCGTCGTGGCTGATGGTAGGATATATGGGCACTGTAGGCATACCCACTTGCTGGCATCCAAAGTCTACAAAATTCCATTCGGGTCTATTGCCAGCCATTATCGCCACATTATCGCCTTTGGCTATGCCCAATTGTAGCAATGCTGCTGCCACCCATTGGCTATGGTTTATAAAATCTTGTAGGCTGTATGCTTGCCATTGCCCTGCTCGCTTGGCATTTAGCAAATCGGTTTTGGGCGCATAACTTTGTAGGTGCTCCAAAATATCAAATACACGCGTAATATTCATAACTACAAGGTGAATAAAATTTGTGTAAAATTTCAGCTTTAGCTAAATATCTTTGAAAAAAAACAGAGCAGCCCACCCAATGCCTTACCAATACAAGCTTATCGAAGCAAGTAATATC
>JADLEN010000348.1 GCA_020846105.1 Chitinophagaceae bacterium
ATGTTGGTTATGGGCGTTTAGATGCTGGTTATGGTCGTTTAGATGCTGGTTATGGGCGTTTAGATGTTGGTTATGGGCGTTTAGATGTTGGTTATGGTCGTTTAGATGTTAAAGATGGTCGTTTAGATGTTAAAGATGGTCGTTTAGAAGCTAGGCTTGGGCGCTTCTATGGCAGCAAGGGGTAGATTTTTGGGGTTTGGGGGTGGTGGGAGGGCTGTTTTGCTTTTGGTAAACCCACCCCTAGCCCCTCCTAGGAGGGGAATGCGGCATGTGGATGGGTGGTGGGGTGGCTACAACCACCCCGTCCTGCGGACACCCCTCCAATGGAGGGGAATGTGGCATGTGGATGGGTGTTTGTTTATTTCATCTTTATTCTTATTTTGGAGCCTCGATAATGAGTATTAAAAATAATAAAGCAATGAACATAACAATAGAACTAAACGAAGCCCAACAAAAGGAGCTAGCAAAGATGCTGTATATAGCAGAGTATGTAGTAAGCAGTAGTGGCAAAAATGCTAAGGGCTACCAATACCCGCTACTAGCCAAACACGAAAGTACGCTGTGTGCTGTGTATAAGGCTATACTACAGAGCCAACCCAAAATAAGTCTGGTAAGGGTAGATGAACAGAGCAAAACAAAGTACACGCATAGCCAGGATATGGAGGAGGAAATGCAAGACTTGATGAGCAGCTTTCGGAAAGATGGACTGATAGAGGAATTGTGCTATGCTATAAGTGAGCGTGCCTATGACGAGTATCTAAATGAAGGAGGAGAGGAAAACAATGAAGTGTATGATGCGATATACCATAGAAACTATAAATGGCTAGAGGAGCATGGTGTGGGAGCTTTGGTAATACCCGGCTAATTGCAAGCAGTGGCAAAAGAAAAAAAGCCCTTGAAAAGGTAAGCTAACAGGTAACACCTGCGCTCCTTTACAGGGGCTTTTGGCAAAGGTATATATTTTGTACTCTTTTTGGTATATTTGCAATGTCGATTCTGCGGTTTCGGTCATAACGTAGCTCCACCTTGTGTGGGGCTTTCGTCTTTTTTGCAGCAGCAGTGCAAAGCCCAATAGCAGCACCCAAAGCCCAAACCTGCGCGGGATGGCAGCTGTACCCCGCAGCGCAGCGAGGAGTACAAGCAACAGCCCGAGACCCAAAGCCTTACGAAGGAGATGAAAGCTTCATCGCCCAAAAAGAAAAAAAGAAGGCTCTATGCTGCCTGTGCTTAGCGGTGCTGTGCTATGAGGCTGGCAAGGGCGGCCTCGTTTCGGCGTAGTTGCCGGCGCATGGGCGATAGTAGCCAGCGGTTGCCGAGCTGTGCTTTGCGGGTGTTGGGGGCTAGCCATATAAGGCTGCGCAGCCAGTGCCAGGCCATGTGGCGCTGCATGCACGCAGATAGAGCTACTAGCTGTATGTGGGTGCTGGCGGGGCTGTGCTGCAATATCTGCGCTAGCTCTTGGGGGCTACATAGCGAGCTGATGATGAGTAGCGAGCCGCTGCCTGTGGCAAAGTATTGGGCGGTGCTCTGCTGCCGGTGCCACTGGGCTAGGGCTATGAGTTGCTGGGTGTGTTGGTGGGGCGGCAGGCTGGTATTGGGGTGCAGGTGCTGGTCTGGCACATAGCTTAGCTGCCACTGCTGCTGCTGTAGGCTTTGGTAAATGCTCCATACTTGGGTCTTGTAATAGTTGAGCATGGGGTCTAGAAAGTCTTGGCTCAGGGGTAGGCTGGGTATGCCTTGGTAAAAACTGGCATACACGGCTAGCTTAGAGGCAAAGGGCTCTAATGGCTCGGGGATGCGCACAATAAGGTTGCGGTTTTTGGCAAATACTTTCCAGATGATACGGCGTGGGTCGTCGCCAGATTCAAAGTTTTTTTGGTGTAGCGGGTCGCCCACTACCTTGCGCAGCTGGTCTATACGGATGTCCATACTGTCGGTATGCTTGGGGGCAAGGCTGTCTGTGGCTGTGCTGTGTGCCGTGGGCGTGTTGATAAAGCTGGCTTGCAGTGGCTGCTGTGTGGGCAGAGATATAATCTGAAACAGGTCTTGGAAATAAAGCATAGCGGCCTGTATCTGGTATTCTTGGATATTGGGCAGGGCTAGCTGGCTGCGGCCTGTGATAGCGGCACGGCGTAGGCTATTCTTTTGGCGCTTGGCAGATAGTAGTGCAAAGCTAGGCGTGTATTGGTGCTGCCCGTAGCGTAGCTGTGCTTTTACAAAACCCAGTATGGGCCGTATGGCTAGTGGCAGGCTGGCTTGCAGGTAGTGCTTGCCGCCCTGGCTACTAAAAGCTACGTCTAGCGCCGAGCGACCCCTGCGGCGTAGCCACAAATAATATAGGTAGCTAGCAAGGGTGCTGAGTATAGACAGTAGCATGAACAGTAGCAAGAGCACTGCTACAAACAAGGCCATACTGCGGATGAGGGGCAGCTGTGTATTGCTGGCATCGGCAGTGCTTATAGGTAGGTATAGTATGCGCCTACCTATGGCTATGGCCGCTACCCACAGTAGGGTGTAGCGGGTGATGGGTAGCCATTGGGCCCATCGGCGAAGCTGAGCTTGTAAGGTAGATAATGTCATAAGGCTATGCTGGCGCTAGGTAAGGGTACAATATTAATAATAAAGCCAAAGGCCTAGCTGCTAAAAAATAGCTAAAACCGAGGACTAAGCATTACGCGGATAAGCACCGAGTAGTACATGGCTGGGCCTATACCTAGCCCCTCGTACTGTGCTGGGTCGAAGTGGTGGAGCATTTGCAAGGGGTTTATCTGTATGTCGGTGATGGTGTATTCCTCGTCCCAGAGCAGTACTATGCCCTCTACAGACATGGTGCTTTCTTCGCCACCGCCTATTTCGGCCAGTGCGTGGGTGTCGCCAGTCATGGCTATAAATTGGTTGCTATCGTCGTCTACAAAAGTATAGAGCGTGGCAGTGGGTATATGTGTCATATAAAGGGGGTGGGTGTAAAATGGATTATTAGTGAAGGCCTTTTTCTTTCATAATTTTATTGAGCCAGCGTAGCATGGCAAAAGCAATGGCCGAGGCGCAGAGTAGCAGCACAAAATTCAGCAAGAAGAAGTTGCTTTTGTCTTCGTACTTGTCCCACATACTAGCAAGTACCCCGCTTAGCTTGTTGCCAATAGAGGTAGCCAAAAACCAGCCACCCATAAGCAAAGCTGTGAGCCTTGGCGGGCTAAGCTTGGACACCAAACTAAGACCCATGGGGCTGAGGAATAGCTCGCCGATAGTGATAACACCATAGCTAGCCACTAGCCACCAAACGCTTACCTTTTCGCTACCGTTGTTGCCGGCCTGCACCGCAGCATACATTACCAATACAGATAGTGAGGACACAAACAAGCCCCAAGCTATCTTGGATGCAGTAGAAGGCTCTTTGCGGCGGCTTTTGAGAAAAGAGAAGAAAGCGACCACGAGCGGTGTGAGCATAATAACCCAGCCCGGGTTGATGCTTTGGCTAAGGTTTGGCGACCATACACTGATGGTAGCATTCTGGGCAGGCAGCTGCTCGGGGTGTACATTGCGGAAGTAAAGCGGGTAGGCCCACTCTTTTATTACATTGCCCTTGTCGTCTTTTATTAGCCGGAACTGCTCGTCATATTTACCTACAGAATCTTTGGCGTAGCTAATGTCTTGCGAAAGGTAAAGGCTAGAGAAAATGTCTTTGGTGCTGCCTTCTACGGTACGGTTGGTATAGCGGTCGCCCCAGGTATTAAGTGCAGAGCCATTCTGTTTGAAAACCGCCCAGAATAAGATAACCACAGCAAAGATGGCCAACAGTGCACCAATAGGTCGTTTCTCGTCTTCTTTGGCTTTGAGGTATAGTTGGGCATAAAAATAAACCACAGGTATGCAGGCAAAGATGAAAGCATCGGTACTGTCGCTACCAAAAACATTGCCAGGGAGTAGCCAGCCTACAATACCTGCAACCACAGAGGGTATCAGTATGAGCAAAACAATTTTGGTAAAAGGCATATCGCCATCTTGTACCCCTTTTTTAATATCGAAAGCTATGTAGTGCTTGGTGCCCATCATAAAAATAATGACCCCTACAAACATGCCTATGCCTGCGGCAAGAAAAGCATATTCCCAACCAAGTTTTATTTGCAAGGCTGCCCCAAAGAAGTTGCACACAAAAGCACCAATGTTGATACCCATATAAAAGATATTGTAGCCTACATCTTTGAGCGGCTTGTGCTCTTCGGTAGAATATACATTGCCTAGCAGTGTAGATATGTTGGGCTTGAAAAAACCATTGCCTAGTATTACCAAAGTCATAGCAATGTATAGCACGGGCAAGCTGTGCACACCCATAAGGCAATAGCCAAGGCCCATAAGCACGCCACCAAAAATGATAGATTTGCGATAGCCAAAATACCTATCGGCAAGCAAGCCGCCAAGGAAAGGTGTCAGAAACACTAAGGCTATGAAAGTGCCATAAAGGTCGGCAGACTCGGCCTCTGTCATCGCAAAACCAGCCTTTACATCTTTAAGGTAAAGGGTGAAGATGCCTATCATTAGGTAATAGCCGAATCGTTCCCACATTTCGCTAAGGAACAAGTAACGTAATGCTATCGGGTGTTTGGTAGCAGACATAGGTATTTAGTTTTAGAACTGCATAGATACAAAAAAGGAGGCAACATCATTGCCTCCTCTTTTAGGAAATTTACATTTGAATAAATTAGCTGTGCTCTATAACCCATTTGGCCACTGCAGGTGCAAGCTCTTTTTGCGATTTGCCACCAACAAACACGCCTATGTGCCCACCCGGGAAGGCATATTCAGTTTTGTCTTTGCTGCCTATTTTAGGCATTATCGCTAGTGTGCTCTCATTAGGGATAATGGTGTCTTCGGTAGCATAAACGTTGAGGTAAGGAACGGTCATTTTTTTCAAATCTACCTTGCGGCCACCAAGCTCAAAAGTACCTTTAATAAGCTTGTTGTCGCGGAACAGGTCTTTGATGTACTTGCGGTACATTTCGCCAGCAATAGCGGGCAAATCTGCTTTCCAATGTTCCATGCGCAAGAAGTTGAGCATTTTTTCTTTGTCTTCAAGCGAGTTCATAACGCCAAGGTATTTGCTGATATTCATACTTGGCTTCATCATACCAAAAGCTTCGTCTATCATTTCACCTGGAATTATTCCTAAGCTATCTACCATTGCATCGATGTCAATGTATTTGGTCCATTTGAACAGCATACATTTGTTTGTAGAAAAATCGAAGGGCGCTACATATGTAGTAAGTGTCTGTAGTTTATGTCCGTATAGCGAAGCATAAATCATAGAGAAAGTACCGGCCTGGCATACCGACATCATATGTATTTTGGGTACATTGTTGTATTTGCGCAAGAAGTCTACGGCATCGTTCATATAGCCATCTATATAGTCTTCCATAGTCAGGAATCTGTCTGCCTTGGTAGGGTAGCCCCAATCCATAATATATACGTCTAAGCCTTTTTCAAGAAGCTTTTTCATGAGGCTACGGTCTTGTTGTAGGTCTAATACATCTTGTCTGTTGAGCATGGCAAAAGACACCATTACGGGTATTTTGCAAGTAGCTGGCGTATCGCGAATGTAGTGGTACCTTTTCACCTTATCGCTTTGCCACACTAGTTTCTTGGGGGTGGTAGCAACATCTACGTTATCTATTTCTTGTAGTGTTTCGTAGCCTTTAGCCAATTTTTGCATATTGGTGCTCAGCTCTTCAATCATACTTATAGTATTCCAGTTCATAAAGTTGATTAATTTGACGCGAAGGTAATTAAAGAATTAAGATTTATAGAATATTGGCGTCTTAAAGTATTGTTGGTTTTCGAAAAAAATAAAAAACAGCTCAATGAAATGCTCATTGGGCTGCTTTAGAACCTGCAAAATAGCCTATTGCAAAACTACAGGAAATGTAGCATCAAGGTCGGTGTCGCCACCTACAGTAGTAAGGCTTGTGGCGTTTTTATCGCTTGGCTGATGTTTGAGTACCACTTGAAAACTGCCATTACCCACCGTAGCGGTTTTTAGCATAAAAGTCTGATTGAGTGGAGCACCTTTGGTGTCGAGGTTGCCATTGCTAGTACCTATAGACCCTGCCCCTGATTGTGGCGTAGCGGTAAAGAAGAAAAGATGCTCGTCGCTTTTTTCTATTATTTCTGAGGTAATATCCTCAACAGGTGTCGCTTTTTCGTTGAGCACAGTAAGCACAGCATCGTATGTGGTATTGGCTTTAAGCTTTAAAGTATCTATGACAATAGTGCCAGTACCGTTTTCGAATCCGTTTTCTACTTTATACACAAAGGTTTGCGCATTGGTGGTTGTAGCCTCTGTGAGTTGCAGTTTTAAAGTGGTTATCAACTCTTGCTCATCGGGCGTGGGTTGGTCTTTTTCTTTGTTGCATGCAACGGTAGTGGCCAATAAAAGAATAGATAAAAAGCTGATTTTGATTGTGTGTTTTTTCATTGTTTTTATGTTTTTAAATTGTTTGGGTAAAATGATAATTGTGTTAATTAATAGGTACGTTGAACCGTAAGGCAATGTTGGTGCCGGGCTGGTCTAGAAAGTACCTAAAGACATCAAGGTAGTCGCGGTACTTAGCGTTGAGCAAATTGCTGGCCGTAATACTGCAATAAATAGGCTGCTGGCGGATGTGCAATTGCACACCAGCTTCTGCATCTAGCAGAAAATAAGCAGCGGGAGGCCGAGGATAGTCGATACTATCAAAATTGGCGGGTATGCGTTTTTGCTGGTTCACCCATTGGCCTGCAAGGCCTACAAAACATTCTTTGAAATGCTTGTTTATATCCCGCTCGTAGCGCGTACTTAGTTTGTATCGGTCGCTGGGCATCAATATGAGCCAGTCTTTTTGCACAAGGTCTGTGGCGCGTAGCATAGATACTTTTGCTGTGCTCTGCCAATGTTTGTTCCAATGATAGCTTGCGGCAAGGTCTATGCCTTTCAACAATGCATTGGTTTGGGTATAATCAAAGGTTTTGTAATAGCCTCTGATTGTGAGCAAATCGGCACCAGGCTTTAGGTATATGAAGTGCTGAATCCTTTGCAGGTAAGCTGTTGCTTCAATAGCTCGTTTTTCGTTTACAGCATAATTGCTGCTGAGGTTGAGGCTGTAAGACTGCTCGGGCTTTAAGGTTTTGTTGCCCATTTCTATCCGTGCTGCCCCTTGATGAAAACCTGCGCTAAACAACTCAGAAGCTTGTGGGGCACGCCAGGCATTGGCTAGTGTAAGGCTAGCATCCCAGCTTTTGTTGATTTGTTTTTTGAGTGCCACTGTAGCAGATGGGTTGCTGTAGTCAAACAGGTACAGCACATTGGTGAGCATAACTCCTTGAGGGTTGTACATTTCGAAATGCTTGTAGTCGTAGCGAGCACCAAGCTCCAATTTGTAGCTACCAAAACTATAACGCTCTATGGCGTACAAGGCAGCAGCATAGCTGTAATAGCTAGGGATAAACACGCGGTCGCCATCTTTAAAAGTGTTGTGTTGGTATTGCCCGTCTACACCAACAGTACCTGACCATTTACCTATTTTTTTATGGTCGAGGTTGATGTTGAAGGTGTGGGTGTTTAAGCTCAGGTTTAGCTGGGCTTTACCATTATCTACCCGCATCACATCGTACTCTTGGCGGTAGTTGTTTTGGAAGGCATACACAAAAGACCAAAGGCCCCAACCTTTGTCTAAGTGGTATTTGTACTTGAGCAAGTTGTGCACTACCTCTTGTCTTGGGCGGTCTATTTTATAGCTAAAATCGGCATGGACAAGTGGCGTGTCGCTATTGATAGCGTTTTCCAAATCTTGCTGATTGCCTGTATGCGAACCACGATAGATGCCAAGCGTGTTGGCAAACCTGCTGTAATACAATTCCATACCAGCGTGTGCCGTGTGGTAATTGATGGTAGCAACTGCATTTTGCTCGCGTACACCAGTGTTGGCAGCCCAATAGCCACCGGGCAATTGATAGTTGCCACCTTGTTTTAAAGTACCCTGCAGCCTAAAAGCCAATGAGGGCATTTTTTCAAATCGATGCTCCACCATACCCGACAAAACCCCCATTCTATTGTTGCTAAACATGGCAGCATCTACAGAGCCACCCCAACCATTTTCCCAACGGATAGGGCTAGGCTCTACAAGCACCACACCACCAATAGCGTCTGTGCCATAGCGCACGCCAGCCGCACCTTTGAGCACGGTTACTTGGTTGGCCACATAAGGGTCTATATTAGGTGCATGTTCCGTGCCCCATTGTTGGTCTTCTTGGCGAATACCGTTATTGAGCATCAGAATGCGGTTGCTGTGCAGGCCATGGATTACGGGTTTGGCTATGGTAGCGCCATTGCTCAAGGTTGTGACACCATTGATGTTTTTGAGCTGCTCGCTAATTGTTTTTCCAGCATTGCTGCGCAGCGTTTTACTGTCTAGTTGTTCGCGGCTTTGTATTAGCTGTCCATCATTTATATTATGAATCTCTACTTGCCCCAAAACATGCTCGGCGTGCGGCAGCAAAAGCTTGTACGTGCCCGTCTTATTTATATAAAGACTGACAGTAGTGTCTTGCACATCATAGCCGTGAATGTGAATACTGTAATTGCCCGTACAGAGGTTTTCAAAAACTACCGCACCATCCTCATCGGTCTGTGCATTTAATTTGGCCTCTTGTACAAAAATCATTGCATCGGCTATAGACCGATTGTTATGAATTTCTTTGAGCTGTATTTTTACAGTATGGGTACAATTGCTTTGTGCACGGGCTTGCACAAAACAAAGTAACAACCCTATTATTAAGGTCGTGAAATATCGAATCATTAATCGATGATATTAATAATGAAAATAGAGCCGGCAGTATAAACTATTGCCTGGGCATATATCTTGCTATACAATAGCTGGAGCAGGAGGGCCCCTAAGTGCAACAATACCAATAGGCTCGGGTATAAATACCGCTAGTATTGCACTGTTCTGTAAAATATTTAGCTCCCCTTCGGCAAACCATGCCATGATAATATGAGCATCGTTTGCAAAATTATCTAACCAAAAATGAAGGAAGGCACAGTGGTGATGCTCTGCTTCTAAATGCGTTTCTCCATCCGGACAAATGTGGTCGTGGTGGTGAACAGTATCATGGTGATGGGCAAACAAATGTATAAACTCTTTGGCCGAAGAACCAAAGACCAACAAGCCCATAAGGCTTACTAATACAAATATGTTACCAATCTTTTTGAGCATCAGAAGGGCGTAAAAGTAAGCGAATTATTGTTAAGGCTATTGTATTGAATTTGGAACACAAAAAAAATCAAAAGATTAATTACAAACTATGATACATTTGCACACATTTTTTTTAACCCACAAATTTTTTAATTTCTCTAAAATGAAGAAAACATTTTTTGCACTGCTTTGCCTAATGGTACCATTTCTTGTAAGTGCACAAGCCGACGTTATTGTAAAACACAATGGCGAAACCGTAAATGGTAAAGTAAAAAGAATAGAAGAGTATGCCGTAGTATTTGTATATGATGGCGAAGATGCCGAGAATACAATAGGCAAATATGCTATTGAAAAAGTAACTTATGGCAAAACAGGTAGGGTGGAGAATATAACTGAAAAGATCAATGTTCGTGGTGAAGACGATTGGGCTAAAGTAGTGATTTTGGAAGACAAATCTTACATCGCTGGTCTTAAGAAAGTAGGCGAAATCAAAGGAAAAACCGGACTTATAAACTACCATACTGGTAACACTGGCGACAGAAAAGCCGATAAAAAACTTAAAATGGCAGCTGCAGCGCTACGTTGCCCTTTCATTTTATTGACTGCCGACAAATCTACTGTTGGTGGTAGCAGCAACCAAATGGGTGGTGCTCAGGTTATCAAAAAAGGAATAGCTTACAAATACTAGTCTGCAACAAACATTAGCCTACAAAAAAAAGTGCTTTAACCATACGGTTAAAGCACTTTTTTTATGCTTGAATGTTGCAAGCTATGTACCTTTTTTTGCAAATGGAATAACACCCAAGAATACATTGAGGGTAGCGAGTACAAGCCCTGTAACTATTGCTATTATTGCGCTTTCGGCAATGTCTGTTTTGAAATCCCAAGGAGATGTGCCTGACCAAGCCATAAGGAACTTGTAGGTAATGGCGCCCACAAAAAGCCCAATGCTAAAAGCTATAAAGCCAACTTTGAATGTGTGTAGTTTGTTCATTTTTATAATTAACGATACCAACAAAATAAACCCAATTTATAACTTGCACCAAATAATAAAAAAAGCGCAAACCAATAAAGGTTTGCGCTTTTTGTTGCGGAATATTGTGTACTCCTTATTTGCGAATATCCATTTCTGCTATCAAGTTGTGAGCACCGCCCATTTTTTCTATTAGGTAAAGGATAAAACGAACATCGGCTACAATAGTGCGTTTGTATTGTTTGTCAAAAGCTATATCGCCACTCATAGCTTCCCAGTTGCCATCAAATGCAGTGCCTATAAGCTCGCCTTTGGCATTCATTACTGGGCTACCAGAGTTGCCGCCTGTAATATCGTTGTTGGTGATAAAGCATGTGTGCAAGCTACCATCAGCATCGGCATAGCGGCCATAGTCTTTGGCTTTGTACATGTCTAGCAATTGTTGTGGTAGGTCAAATTCGTCGTCGCCCGCTTTGTACTTAGCCATCAAACCATCAAAGGTGGTGTAGTGCTTGTAGTACACACCATCTTGTGGGGCATAGGCCAACACTTGTCCGTAGCTAGTACGCATTGTAGAGTTGGCGTCTGGGTAAAACAATTGACCCTTTTTCATTTCCATAAGACCTTTGGTATATTGCTTGCTTAGGTCTTTTTTCTGCTTGCTCATAGTCATAGCTACTGGCAACAGATTTTTTTCGTAGTTGTGCACAAAGCTAGCTGCGTATCTTATAGCAGGCTCAGCGTTTACTGTGTTCCAAGATATGTTGCTTACAAAAGCGTCATACTTCTTGTCGTCTAGCATTGCTGTGCGACGATACATATAGTCGGTATAGTCGTCTATAGTTTCGTTTACGCCTTGGGTGCCTCTATCGGCTAGTATTTCTTGGCTAAAGATGCTTGGTAGTTGGTTTTTGTCTACATTTTTGTAGTACATCTTGGTCATAGCGGCAAACAATTCTTTGTCCATAGCCATGTTATAGTCTGTAAGTATGGCTTTGCGTGCAGCGGTAAGGCTTTTTACATAAAAGTCTATACTGTCTTTGCCCAAACCTTTTTTAAGTGCAGCCCTTAGTGGCTCGCCAGCTGCGCCTATGCGGGCTATGGCTGTGGTACGAAACGCTTCTGAGTAGTAATACATTTGCTTGGCCACTGGCTTGTAGGCTGCATACATTTTTTCATAATCGGCCAATAAGGTATTGTAGCCGGCATTGGTCTTGGTGCTCCAAGCGGTAAATACTTTTTCTTCTTCGGCTTTTTGGCCTACAACGTTTAGTCTTTTCAGCTGCTCTGTTTGGCCTATAAAGTATTTCCAATAGTTGGCAATGCTGGCATAGCGCGATGTGTTTTGCAAGTACACTGCTTTGTTGGCGTCCATGTGTTTTTTCATTATGGCTAGGCGCTCTGTGCGTATGTCTACGATAGCTGGGTTGGTTTCGTTTATTGCCAAGTCTATACCGTAAGACACTTCGTATCTGTTGGTACGGCCAGGGTAGCCCATTATCATTGCATAGTCTTTTTCCTTATTGCCTTTGATAGATATAGGCAAGAATTTTTTGGGGGTAAAAGGCACATTGTCTTTGCTAAAAGCCGCAGGCTCATTGTCCTTATCGGCATATACGCGGAATATAGAGAAGTCGGAGGTGTGGCGGGGCCACATCCAATTGTCGGTATCGCCACCATACTTGCCTAGCGCCTTTGGTGGGGCTGCTACAAAACGTACGTCGGTGTATTTTTTGTAGGTAAGTAGCAAGTATTGGTTGCCATTAAAATACTCCTTTACATCGGCCATTATTTTACCTTCTACGGTAGCTGCTTTTTCTAGTTTTTTTATTTCGGCAGCCAATAGTTTTGCAGCTTCTTCGCCTTTGGCAGTGCCTACGGCAGTGTTTATCTGTGCTGTGACATCGGTAATGTTTTGCAGAAACAAGGCTGTGATGCCTTTGGCTGGTAGCTCTTCGCTCATGCTCTTGGCCCAATACCCATTGTCTAAGTAGTTTTTTTCTACACTACTAAGGGCAGCTATGGCGCCATAGCCACAGTGGTGGTTGGTGAGCAGTAGGCCCTTTGGCGATATCATCTCGCCCGTGCAGCCACCGGCAAATTGTATAATGGCATCTTTGAGGCTAGCCTTGTTGATGCTATAAAGGTCTTCTTTCGTGAGTTTCAGGCCTAAGCGCTTCATCTCTTCATAGTTTTTGCCTATCAGCGAGGGTATCCACATCCCTTCATCGGCCTTGGCGCTGTGCATTATTAGTAGTGCACTTATTGCTAACAATAGTTTTTTCATCTTAGAAAAGCTAAAATTTAATTATAAATAAAGGTGGCGAAGATAATGATATTAGGCATAGCACAGCGCTCATTATCCAATATGGGATATGTCTTTTTTTTTTGGGTTTGGGCGTGTCGCCGCCCCCTATACGCGCATGCTAGCAAAGGGGCGGCGCCGGGCTGCTCTAGGCTCCGCTGCGCTGCGGCCCTTTGGGCTGGCTGCAAGGGCAGCCACCTGGCACATCCCTCACGCTTTCGCGGGTGCTACTTTGCGCGTGGCTGTGGGTTTTTAAGGTTTTGGTATGGTATTTAAGAATGCTTTTAAGGTTTTCTTCTTTA
>JADLEN010000349.1 GCA_020846105.1 Chitinophagaceae bacterium
CGCCTTCCTTGCCGAAACCGCAGGTGCTATTGTAGATAAAAACTTTATACAAAAGCTACCCAAGCCCGACAGCAAAACATTCCTCGGCAAAGGCAAGCTCGAAGAAATACACACTTACGTGCAAGCCAAAGGCATCAACCTCGCTATTTTTGATGATGAGCTCACCGGCTCGCAAATTATCAATATTGAAAAGGTGATCGGCATCAAAGTCATCGACCGCTCCGACCTTATTCTCGACATCTTTGCCCGCAGGGCCAAAACCGCCCAAGCCAAAGTGCAGGTAGAGCTGGCCCAATACCAATACCTCCTGCCCCGCCTCAAAGGTATGTGGCAGCATCTCGAGCGGCAAGGTGCCGGCATCGGTAGCCGCGGCCCTGGGGAGACGGAGATAGAAACCGACCGACGCATCGTGAAGGACAAGATAACCCTGCTCAAAAAACGCCTCGGCGAGATAGACAAGCAATCTTTCACACAACGAAAAGAGCGCGGCACCTACATACGTGTGGCACTCGTGGGTTATACCAATGTGGGCAAAAGCACACTGATGAACATCATAACCAAAGCCGATGTTTTTGCTGAAAATAAACTCTTTGCCACGCTAGATACCACCACCCGCAAAGTAGTGTACGAGCAAACGCCCTTCTTACTCTCCGACACTGTAGGTTTTATCCGCAAGCTCCCCCACCACCTTGTCGAAAGCTTCAAAAGCACCCTAGACGAGGTTCGCGAGGCCGATTGCCTGCTACACGTGGTCGATATCTCGCACCCCGCCTACGAAGACCAGATGGGCGTCGTGATTAAAACCCTCCAAGACATCAAAGGCTTCGACAAGCCCATCCTCACCATCTTCAACAAGATGGACCTATACGAAACCAACACCTTCGACCAATGGATGCCTAGCGAAGTGAAGCAAGAAATGCTGCTAGACCTACATGAGCGTTGGCAGCTAGCCACAGACAATAATGCTGTATTTGTGTCGGCCACTGAGCGCCGCAATATTGATGCGCTTCGCGAAACTATTCTCAATAAGGTAAAAGCACTTTACGAAGAACGTTATCCCTATTTGACCGACTTCTACTAAGGTCTAAATTTTAAGGCAACAGCATATTTGCTTAAATAAAACTTACTTTTGAACGCTTGCATATAGCATCATTATTATATTATTATGAACAAACCAATTATAGGCATTACCACTGGTGATATCAACGGCATAGGCCCAGAAATCATTATCAAAGCCCTATCCGACAATCGTATTCTAGATCTTTGTACACCCATTGTTTTTTCATCTAACAAAGTCATCAATTATTACCGACGCATAGCAGTAGACCATCCATTGGTATTTCACAGTACCAAAGAAATGGACAAGCTGAACCCCAAGCAGGTAAATGTTTTTAACTGTTGGGAAGAGGAAGTTTCTATACAGCCAGGGGTGCTCACAGATGCAGGTGGCAAATATGCCATACGCTCTTTGGCCGTAGCTACGCAGTGCCTTAAAGACGGGCAGCTAGATGCACTAGTGACTGCACCTATAAACAAAAGCAACGCACAGTCGGCTAGTTTCCCCTATAGCGGCCATACACCATACCTCAAAGATCAGTTTGAAGCAAAAGATGTGCTCATGCTGCTATTTCATAACGACCTACGCGTGGCCCTTGCTACAGAGCATGTGCCTATAGAAAAAGTTGCAAGCCATATTACACCAGAGCAGCTGCAAAGCAAGCTCACATTGCTCAGAGATAGTCTTGTAAGAGATTTTGGAATAGACAAGCCACGAATTGCCGTCCTTGGCCTCAACCCTCATGCTGGCGACGAAGGTACTATTGGCACGCAAGAGCAAACCGTGATAAAACCAATTATAGACAAATGGCAGCAAAATGGCCATCTTGTTTATGGACCATACAGTGCTGACGGCTTTTTTGCCAAAGGCAATTACAAAAACTTTGATGCTATATTGGCTATGTACCACGACCAAGGATTGATACCCTTCAAGACTTTGGCCAATGGCGAAGGCGTAAACTTTACAGCAGGCTTATCTGTCATTCGCACCTCGCCAGACCATGGCACTGCATTTGATATTGCTGGCAAAAACCTTGCCGACCATAGCTCTATTATGGAATCTATATTCCAGGCAATAGAACTCTTGCGCAAGCGCGATAGCCACGCCGAATATACTGCCAACCCGCTGCGCCGTCGCCGCATGGAAAAAGAGCGCGACTAATACACAAAACAAAAACAGAGGAAAAGAAAGGAAGATGATACAATTCGAAAAGTTTATTTTAGAAAATGGCCTGCGCGTAATAGTGCACCAAGACAATGCTACACCGATGGTAGCCGTAAATGTGCTTTACGATGTGGGAGCAAGAGACGAAAATCCCGAAATGACAGGCTTTGCCCACCTTTTCGAGCATTTAATGTTTGGTGGGTCGATAAATATTCCGGAATATGACACGCCCCTACAAATGGCAGGTGGCGAAAACAATGCTTATACCACCAACGACCTTACCAACTATTATATACAACTGCCCAAACAAAATATAGAAACGGCACTTTGGCTTGAGAGCGATAGAATGCTATCCTTAGCTTTTAGCAAAAAAAGCCTTGATGTACAGCGCAAAGTAGTGTGCGAAGAATTTAAGGAACATTACATCAACAAGCCCTATGGCGATGCTTGGAAACACTTGCGCAGCCTAGCTTACACACAACACCCTTACCAATGGATGACTATTGGCAAAGAGCTAAAACATGTAGAAGATGCTAAACTGGAGGATGTGAAAAATTTCTTTCAAAAGCACTACAACCCTAGCAATGCCATACTGTGTATAGCAGGCGATATAAGTATAGAAGAGGCCAAAAACCTTAGCAATAAATGGTTTGGCAATATACCATCTGGCATACAATATGTGCGCAACTTACCCACTGAGCCAGCACAACTAAGCGCCCGAACCGAAACACTAGAGCGCGATGTACCCATTGATGCACTTTACAAAGCTTGGCATATACCTGCACGTAGCCAGCATGGCTATCATGAGTGCGACCTTATCACCGAAATAATGGGCAACGGTTATGCATCTAGGCTCTACCAATCTTTGGTCAAAGAACAACAGATCTTCAGCAACATCAACTGCTACCACACAGGTAGCCTCGATGCGGGCTTGCTAGTAATAGAAGGCAAAATAAATAAAGAGCATAGTCTTGATGCCGCTAATGAAGCAATAAATGCTCAGGTGGAGCAATTATTATCCGGTGGTATTAGTGCTACTGAATTGGCAAAGGCTCAAAACAAGATAGAGGCCATGATTTCGTTTGAAGACATGAACCTGTTGTCGCGCGCCAACAATCTTGCATTTTATGAATTGCTAGGCGATGCCTCGCTTATTAATAAAGAGCTATCGCAATACCAATCAGTAACTACAGATTCATTGATGAAAGTTGCTCGTCATGTTTTTCGGACAGAGAATGCCAACACTCTTTTTTACAAAGCCAATAAAACAGCTACCAAAAACTAATACCCTAGCCATATGATATACGCCTTCAAAGGATTTATCCCCGTAGTACATCCATCCTCCTTTGTGCATCCTCAGGCAGTAGTCACAGGCAATGTGATTATTGGCAAAGACGTGTACATAGGGCCTGGCGCTGCATTGCGTGGCGATTGGGGAGCTATCATAATAGAAGACGGGTGCAACGTACAAGAAAACTGCACAATACATATGTTTCCCGGCAAAACGGTTTTGCTAAAAAAAGCAGCGCATATTGGTCACGGAGCCATAATACATGGTGGCACTATAGGCCAAAACGCAATGATAGGAATGAACACTGTGATAATGGATGATGTGGTGATTGGTGACGAGTGTATTGTTGGTGCCCTTGCATTTGTAAATGCCAATACCCAAATACCCAATCGATCCTTGGTAGTAGGCAACCCTGCCAAAATAATAAAAGAGGTAAGCGACGATATGATAGCCTGGAAAACGAAAGGAACTGCCCTATACCAGCAGTTACCTGCCGACTGCAGAGAGAGCCTTGTGGCTTGCGATGCACTTACCGAGTTGCCAGAAGAAAGGCCAGCACAAGAAAGCTTATTTAGCACTTGGGAAGAGATTAAAAGCAAATAAAAAAAGGGTTGTCTATCAAAAGACAACCCTTTTTTTGGTAAACAAACCTACTAATAATAATCACCCATTTTGATTAATGAAAAAATGAAACCAGGCAACCAAAGCACACAATATAGCAATAAAGCTATCAACCAATCATAACCATCCCAGTCGGTATTAATACCAATAGCCAACCATCCTAACATAAAAATGGACATCAAGATATAAACACCTTGTGTAATGCCACTAGAACTGGCTTTTTTCGATACTTCTTTGTTGTTAGTAATTTGTGTAGCAGAGCTTGTTTCGTTGGCAGCATTAACACTTGTTGTACTGTTTACCGCAGGTACAGTAAGCTCTGTTTTTGCAGCTTCTTGCTTTATCGGGAAAGCCGCTTGCGCACTACTTGTACTTAGCATTGTTGCTACCAATACTGCAAATGATAATTTGAGGAGTTTTTTCATTATTTAATTTTTTGGTTCAGGTCAAATGTAATGATTTATTAGCACAAAGAATTGAAAGTCACGAAAATTAAAAACCGCTAAACTTTAGCACCCTTAGGCTACTTTTGCAGCACAAAAAAGGAACATTATGAAATCGAAATTTGCATCTGAAACCGCCAATACTATGACCGAATTGGTATTGCCCAATGACACCAATACACTCATCAACCTTATGGGTGGCAAACTAATGCACTGGATGGATATTGCTGCTGCTATCTCTGCAATGAGGTTGTGCAATGCGCCTGTAGTAACGGCATCTGTGGATAACGTGTCCTTTCATCACCCTATCAAACTAGGCAATATTCTTACTATCGAATCTAAGGTGACGCGCTCTTTTAGCAGCTCGATGGAGGTATACCTTAAGGTAACTGGCGAAGACCTTCAGGCACAAACAAAATATGTAAGCAATGAGGCCTATTTTACGTTTGTTGCACTTAGCAATCAGGGTGTACCCATCAAAGCTCCCGAGCTGATACCCGAAACAGAAGAAGAGCAAGAAAAATACAATGGAGCACTACGCCGCCGCCAGCTACGCCTTATACTTGCTGGCAAAATGAAAGTGGATGATGCTGTTGAGCTAAAAGCATTGTTTGTAAAAAGCTAAAACAAATGAGTGAATCAAGACTACGACTAGACAAATACTTGTGGGCAATTCGGATATTCAAAACACGCACACTTGCTGCTGATGCTATAGATGGCGGTAAGGTAAAGTGGAATGGACAAAACACCAAGGCTTCGAAAAACGTAGCCATCGGAGACCAATATGAAATTAAAACACCTGCCCGAAAATGGGTTATTAATGTTACAGGATTATTGGCCAATAGAGTAGCGTATGACATTGCGATACAACACTACACCGATATAACACCCGAGGAAGATAAAACTGTGGAGCGCCCACTAATCTCTAGCTTTTACACCGGAAAGCGCCTAAGCAAAACAGGCCGCCCCACTAAAAAACAGCGGCGCGACCTGAGTGACTTATTAGGTGATGATGAAGAATCAGAAACTAGTATATAGTTCTGAAATCATTGTTTTTATAAACTTTAATCCAGCTCTTAGCCATATCCTCACTTTTGTAAATACCGGTGCTAGTAGCTAAGTAGAAATAGGTTTTTGTAACCTTATTCTTGAAATAATTTTCTTTTGAAACAATACCATAGACAGTGGTTTGTGCATCTATCCCAGAATTAGAAGTTGCAAAAGTGGTACCTGTGGTAACATATACTCCATTTTTTTCCGTGCCCACCAACACTATATTTTTGGCGGCATAAGTGCTGTAGAGTTTCTTACCTACTGGCAAACCAGCATATGCACTAAAAGTTTTACCCTCGTCGCTACTATAAAAAGCACCTCCAAGACCGTTGTAATCTGTTGCTATTACTGAGCTACCATTATGGCTAAGGTAAAATTGGTAGTTTTTAGAAAGGTTGGTTCTTACTTCTTCCCATCTGCCATCTGCTGTTTTTTTGACGTACAATTTAGTAGTATCTATCACACTACCGGTAGGAGAGTAGCCAAATAATAAATTACCTTCTGTGAAAGTATAAGACTCTATATTGTAAGCACTATCCTGATCCTTTGTCCACATAGTGTCTGTGTTGAAATAAGTACCGTTTTCTGGACTTATAGACACTTTGCCTCTGATGGATTCAAGATTAGAAACGTATAATTTGTTCCAACCTGGAATGTCGAGAATAAAATTTGGCGCCATAGAAGTTAATGGCAAATTGATAAGGTCGGCTCTCAATGGGTTGAAATTTTGGCCATTATCTTCACTTAGATACAATCTATTTGCTTTGGCAAATAATACATTTTGCTTTGAAGTTACTATTGACCTTATCGGAAAACCATCTCCGGGGAATAC
>JADLEN010000350.1 GCA_020846105.1 Chitinophagaceae bacterium
TGTGGCTGCATCACCAATACAGGAAAACGATGCTCTGTATTATCGGGCATATCATCCTCGTACACTACATGCAGTATTATATTTTCGTAGGCCTTATTATTTTGATGCTTATGTTTGTACCAGTCGCTAGTCTTGAGGTGCAGCTCCACACTACCAACAAGTATCGTGTCGCCTACTTTTACTTTTGCTTCTTCAAAGTCGGGGCCTGCGTTGCTGTTGAGCTTACCCGGCTTTATCACCGTTATGGCTTCGCTAGCGGTAGAGGCTAGTTGGCTACTTTCGTATAAGGAGTATTGCCAAATAAACTGGAAGAATTGCTCGTTGAACATGGGCAACAATGGGGATCAAAAGGGTTATAGATATAAAGCCATTTCTTTTTGATAATCTGCAGCCGCCTGTCCTGCGCGCTCGGCAAAGTCTTGCCCGGTAGATGCATAGATAACCCCGCGCGAGACATTTATGAGAATGCCTGCATCTTTGTTCAGCGTGTTTTGGCATACAGTAGCCACATCGCCACCTTGTGCGCCCACACCGGGTATCAGAAAAAAGTGGTCTGGGCAAATGCTGCGCACATGTGCTAGCTGCTCTTTGCGCGTAGCGCCTACTACAAACATAATATTGTCTGGGCTACCCCAGCTACTTACCTTGTGCAGCACATGCTCATACAAAGGTTTCCCATCTATTATTAGGTGCTGAAAATCTAGGCTGCCTTCGTTGGATGTGATACCCAAAACAATACCCCACTTACCCGCAAATTGCAAGAACGGGGCTACGCTATCTTTGCCCATATAAGGCGCTATGGTCACACTATCGTAGTCGTAGGTTTCGAAAAAGGTTTTGGCATATTGGGTAGAGGTATTGCCAATATCGCCACGCTTGGCGTCGGCTATAGTAAAGATATTTTTAGGAATATAGGCTAGTGTTTTGGCCATGCTCTGCCAGCCTTGCACACCATATGCTTCGTAAAATGCGGTATTGATCTTGTAGGACACTGCATAATCTTTGGTAGCATCTATTATTGCTTTGTTGAAGGCAAATAGGGGGTCGGGCTCTTGCAGCAAGTGTTTGGGTATCTTGTCTAGGTCTGTGTCTAGGCCCACACACAATACAGATTTCTTGCTTCTTATTTGCGCTATCAGTTCTTTTCTATTCATATATGCTGTTGAAGATTGCAAGGTACAACGTTTTTTATTTTTTAGTTTTACCAAGCATTGCTTTTAGATGTTTTACATTTGTGGTTTTATTACTCAAAGATTTTAGATTAATAGTAAATGGTAAAATGCTGTCAAAGTTGTGGCCTACCCTGGAACAAAGACCCTAATGGTGGGGGCACCAATGCCGACTTGTCTTTGAGTGATACCTATTGCAGCTATTGTTACCTTCAAGGGCAGTTTGTACAGCCCAGCTGGACAGCCAACGATATGCAAGCTTATGTAATCAAAGTCTTGGCCAAAAAAGGTGTGCCCGAGTTCATGGGCAAGATGCTTGTCAAAGGCATACCAGACCTTGCCCGTTGGAAAAAATAACCCTTTTACAAACACACTTTCTTTATAATGATGACCAATAGTACCGGTAGCAACAAATCCTTGTTCAACAGAATAGACGCTGGCCTAGTATGGCTATACCTATTGCTGGTAGTAGTGGGCATTGTGGCTATCTTTTCGGTAGAGTACCGCAGTACAGACCCCTCTATAATAATGATGAGCAAGAGCCACACCAAGCAAGCCATGTGGCTAGGCATCTCCTTATTTGTAGGGCTTATTATCATCTTCACCGACAATAAATTTTTTTCTTCCATAGCCTTCATCAGCTACCTTATTTGTTTGTTGCTACTGGTGGTCACTATCTTTTTTGGGGTACCTATGAAGGGTTCTCACTCGTGGCTATCTATTGCAGGCATTCGTTTTCAGCCGGGCGAGGTAGGCAAGATTTTTACCTCCTTAGCACTTGCCCGCTACCTATCGCTGAGCGATACCAACTTTAAGCGCACCAAAGACCGCCTCATAGGCATTGCCATTGCTGTAGTGCCTGCCATCCTTATTATTCTCCAAAACGAGACTGGCCTAGCCCTTGTCTATTTTTCTTTTATCTTAGTAATGTACCGAGAGGGCTTGCCAAACGGCATACTTGTGGCCATCTTTGCCCTAGGCTTTCTTACCATTGCTAGCTTGCTGCTTAGCCATCTTACTATCTTTATTATCATTGCGTTGGTTACAGGTAGCATTGCGCTCTTGGCTAGGTTCACCCTGCGGCGCGATGCTACTGCACGTATCATTCTTATTGGTTCTTTTGTTTTCTCCATTCTCTTTTCGCAAGTGGCCATTCCTTTTGTATTCAAGAATGTGCTCAAAAACTACCAGATAGAGCGTATCTATACCATGCTGGGCCAAGATGTACCCTCTGAGTATCAGAAGCGAGACAGCAACCCCAACGGCAAGAAACGAGACACTGGCTACAATGTGCGCCAATCTATGATAGCCATAGGCTCGGGCGGCCTCTGGGGCAAGGGCTACCTCAACGGTACCTCTACCAAAAACTCTTTTGTACCAGAGCAAAACACCGATTTTATCTTCTGCTCCATCGGCGAGCAGTTTGGCTTTCTCGGCAGCTTTGTAGTGGTGCTACTGTATATAGGGCTGCTGCTGCGTATTGTCACCATTGCCGAGCGACAAAAGTCCGACTTTAGCCGCGTGTATGGCTATTGTGTTGCCGCGGTGCTCTTTTTCCATTTTGCTATCAATGTATCTATGACCATAGGGCTAGCACCCGTCATAGGCATCACACTACCTTTCATCAGCTATGGTGGCACCTCTTTGCTCTCTTTTAGCATCCTTATTTTTATACTTATAAGGCTAGATACAGAAAGACATTTGATGATACATTAAGCCCCACCCCCCACTTTTTCACCCCTTCCTGCTGCTAGCTTATTGCTCCTATTGTCCTACTTTTACCTCCTTTAAAATACTTCTTTTATGCGCAACATCATTACCCTTTTGGCCCTAGTACTTATAGCTACTAGCGGCATGGCACAAGACTCTAAAAAAGATATTACCCTAGAAGACATCTGGAAAAAAGGCACCTTCCGTATGCGCGCTGTGCCAGGCTTCAATGCCATGAAAGATGGCCTGCGCTATACCCAGCTAGATGCTAGCAAAGACCAGCAATCTATTGCTATCTACAACCTAGCCACTGGCACCAAGCAGTCCGTTATTTTCGACAACAATAGCCACAAGTACCAGGGCCACACCCTCTCTATTGCCGACTATAGTTTTAGCGAAGATGAGACCAAGCTGCTGCTACTTACCGAGCCACAAAACATCTACCGCCGCTCGGTACTTTACAAAACCTACGTTTTCGATATTGCTACCCACAGCATCACCCAGGTGCACAGCAGCAAGGTATTGCACCCTAGCCTTAGCCCAGACAATAGCAAGATAGCCTACGTGCTAGAAAACAACCTTTACTACCAGCAACTAGCCACTGGCGCCACCACACAAGTCACCAATGATGGCGAGCGCAACAGCATTATCAACGGCAATTGCGACTGGGTGTACGAAGAGGAGTTCGAGTTTACAAAAGCATACCAATGGTCGCCAAAGGGCAACTACCTGGCTTATTACCGGTTCGACGAGCGCCAAGTGCCCCTATACACCATGACCCTTTACGACAGCCTATACCCCACCCCATACCAATACAAGTATCCCAAAGCTGGCGAGCCCAACGCCACCGTATCTATACACATACACAACATAGCTAGCGGCACCACCACCCTAGCCAATGTAGGCACCGAGACAGACCAATACATACCCCGTATCAAGTGGACACTGCAAGACAATAGCCTGTGTATATACCGCATGAACCGTTTGCAAAACAAGCTAGAGCTACTACTAGCCAACGCCACCAATGGCAGCACCCACATCATTTTTACCGAAGAAAACAAAGCCTTTATAGAAGTCAACGACAACCTAGAATTTCTCCAAGACCAGCAATCATTTATCTACAACTCCGAGCGCAGCGGCTACAACCACCTCTATCATTACAACTATACCACCGCCCGCCACACAGCACTTACCAGCGGCAATTACGACATCGAAAACATAGTAGGCATAGACCACAAAGCGCAGCTAGTATACTACACCGCCGCCCAAGCATCGCCCCTGCAGCGCCAGCTATACGTAGTAGGCTTCAACGGCAAAGCCCGCCGCAGCCTTACCCCTACCGCAGGCACCCACAGCATCACCCCTTGCCAAGGACTCCGCTATTTCTTAGACAAGCACAGCAGCCTTAGCAGCGTGCCCATATACACCCTCATAGACGCTAGCGGCCGCACCATACGCACCCTCGAAGACAACCACGCCCTAGCCGCCACCATGGCCCAATACCGCCTAGGCAACATCCGCACCACCACCATACGCGGCACCGATGCCCTGCTCAACGCCTGGATGATAACCCCACCAGACTTCGACTCTACAAAAAAATACCCCGTACTCATGTACCAATACAGCGGCCCAGGCTCGCAAATGGTAGCCGACAAATTTCCTGTAGGCGACTATTTCTGGCACCAAATGCTCGCCGCCAAAGGCTACATCATATTCTGTGCAGACGGTACAGGCACCGGCTACCGAGGCGAAGCCTTCAAAAAGAAAACCTACCTACAACTAGGCAACCTCGAAAGCAACGACCAAATAGCCGTAGCCCACAACCTAGCACAGCTACCCTATATAGATGCCAACAGAATAGGCATCTGGGGATGGAGCTTTGGCGGCTTCATGAGTAGCACCTGCATGCTCAAAGGCAATGGCACCTTCAAAGCAGGCATAGCCGTAGCCCCCGTCACCAACTGGCGCTACTACGACAATATCTATACCGAACGCTACATGCGCACCCCACTAGCCAACCCCCAAGGCTACGACAATAACGCCCCCGAGCACATGGCAGCCGGGCTACAAGGCTCCTTCCTACTCATCCACGGCACTGCCGACGACAACGTGCATTTCCAAAACTCCGTAATGCTAGCCGAGCAACTCATACAAGCCGGCCACCCATTCCAAGACGCCTACTACCCCAACAAAGCCCACGGCATCAGCGGCGGCAACACCCGCCTGCACCTCTACACCCGTATGACCCAGTTTATCCAAGATCACCTCTAACACAGCTACCACCACCCCCCAAAAAAAGCAAAACCATTTGGGCGCTCAGCTATTACCTTACTATTAAGCTTTGGGTCTCGGGCTGTTGCTTGTACTCCGCCCCAAGGCCACCGCCGCAAAGGCTTCAGCGGGGTACAGCTGCCATCCCGCGCAGACTCAGCTTTGGGTGCTGCTATTAA
>JADLEN010000351.1 GCA_020846105.1 Chitinophagaceae bacterium
CAAAGCCGCCGTTGCTATTATTGCCGAACGCAATGCATACCTAAAAGAATGTGTATTGAAATTTGCCAAGCGCCTTACAGTGTCTATCCAATGCTTGTGATGCAGTATCAGCAAGGTTTTCATCAACGAATATGTGCGGTAAACTTTTGCATCAGTAGCTACAGAATTGACATGAACAATAGAGTTTTCAATAAGCTTTACCAATCGCTCAGCGAAATGAATTATTTTATCAATTGCTACTTGCTCCCTTTCATTGATGTTGCTTTCTTTGAGTAGCGCACACATATTGTGTATGCGCAACACCCTTGAGTTGAGCAATATTTCTTCCTCGGCCTTGCCTGTAACCGTAAAGACGGTCATTCTTGCGCAAATTATTTCTATAGATTTGAGCAAGATGTAAATAGACTGTTTCTGATCGCTGCTAAGCAATTGGGTATTAACACTATCCAACTCCTCGTGAAAAGCCATTATCGTAGCACTTGTAAGGTAGGCCGACTTGCGCAACTGCGCCATCTGGTGCGCATGTTCACTTTCATGGTTATTTTGATAGGCGCGTGTTTCGTAAAGTTGCAGTGAGCTATCTACAGCCTCATTTACCTCTTTCTCCTTTAAATACACCTCTCTTATACCCGACCGTGCCGACTTGCCATCCCAACCTTTGGCCACAGCGGCTGCCAACCCTTCTGTTGCTTTCCAAATAAAAGCTACGGAACGTTTGTAGGGTGTTTGTTCTGAAATAAAAAGACTAGCAAATGCACCAACTGCCAAACTCCAAAGACCACCAATTGCAATATTGGCACATCGAAATCCTATTTCATGGAGCTCTTGGGTAGGATAGGCATTGGCAATAATAAACATCACATACACCGTCAAAGACAGGCCACTACCGCGCTCGCCGAGGTTTTTGAACAAGGATGCAATAAATACCACAACCATCATCAGTACTATACTCAGCCAAAGATGGGCACTACTAATACTGCCGGCAAAACCAAATACCAAAGCTAAGAGTGCACCACCTAGCAAAAGCCGCACGCGCTGTGCAAAAGAACCTTTGAGCTCTACCCAACCTATACTTTCTGCCGCTACAATCACCCACATCACTTCATGCATTTTACCAAAATACAAACCATAAAATAATGGAATAATAACAGCAAATGTCATGCGCATGCCCCAAGAAAACATAGGCTCATAGCTTTCATTTTCTACCAAACGGCTAAGTTGTTGATATGGAAATTTTATTTTGATAAAGATACAGTTTGAGTGCAAAAGTAAAAATCCCTTGCAGAAGAACTACAAGGGATTTTATTTTAACAGAGGTTACTAACCCATTATTATTTATTTCGAGGCTGTAGCAGTAGCATTTTGAACTGCTACAAGATGGAAACCAATATTTACAATAGGACGTATGAATTTATCTTTCAAAGACTCATCATTACCATAGCTCAAACCCCAATCAGTACGATCAATATTGAAGTTGGCATCAGAAGTAACTGTAGAACCATTAACATTTACCTTGGCTGGAAAACTGATGCTTTTAACCACACCTTTCATTGTAAGGTTACCAGTGATTGTATGCGTAGCATCTTTCAACATCAAATCTTTAATTGAAGTATCTACACCTACAGCTACATTGCTAATTTCGAAACTTGCAGTAGGGAAACTTGCAACATCAAAAAAGTCTGGGCTCATAAGGTGGCCTGTCAATTTACCATTACCTTCCTCGTCTTGGTCATCAGCTTTAAGTGTATTCATGTCAAATACAAAACTACCACCTTTGATAGATTCACCGTCTACCATCAACATACCCTCTTTGATACCTATAGTACCATGGTGTTGACCCACAGGCTTGGTGCCTACAAATTCTAATTTAGACTGTGCAATGTCGGCCGGATACGCTGTACCCGCTGCATTGGTTACTTCTTGTGCCTCACCGGTAGTAGCATTATCTGCTTTGGGAGCATCTTGGCAAGAAGCCAAAAACATTGTGGCTGCTGCGATAGAAAAGATTACTTTTTTCATAGTATTTTGTTTTTTAATAGTGAACGGCAAAAATAGGTTTTGAATAATAAAGGAGTGTTATAGCTTTACTAAAACAAGCTATATTTGATTTAATAGGTCTATTGGAAAAATTTATTTGCTTTGGAGCAAGCAGTACTTTTTACTATTTTTTACAAACTTAAAATGTAAGCCAAATAAAAAATAATTACGCTCTAAAGCTATTTTAAAAAAATTACCTTTGCACACCTTTTGAAGAAGGAGCTATAGATATAAATAACAGGAGTGCAATTATAGAAAAATTAGAAGCAATTAAAGCTAAGTTTGATGAGCTAGGCGTTGCCCTTACCAACCCCGAGGTTGTGAGCGACAATAAGCGCTTTATGACGGTGAGCAAAGAATACCGAAAACTTGAAAAAATTGTTGACCCTTATAAGAAATATAGATCTTGCTTAGACGGAATTGCTTTTGGCAAAGAAGTACTAGAAACGGAAAGTGATAGCGAATTGCGGGAGATGGCA
>JADLEN010000352.1 GCA_020846105.1 Chitinophagaceae bacterium
CCAACACACCCGCCACCACCAACAAAATGATATACGAAGTAAAAGGTGGCAACCACAACACACCGCTATACCCTACAACAGGCAGCGGCGACCTTGGCAATGTAGCCCACGCTTGGATGAACCTGTACCTGAACAACGACGACTGCTACTGCCCAATGCTCCGAGACGACTCGCTAAACCAGCACGCCAGCTCATCCGATTTTCAAACAAATATCAATTGCAGCAGCACTAGTATAGCCAGCCTTAGCAGCAGCAACGCGCTGAAATACTACCCCAACCCCTGCCACAACAGCCTCATAATAGAGCACAGCAATGCAGACAAAATGCCCTACCAAATCATCTCTCTACAAGGGCAGCAACTAGCTACCGGCAGCGCCACTAGCGCCAGCACCAGCATCGATGTTTCGGGCCTAGCCACAGGCATGTATTTTCTGAAAATGAAAGGCCAAGTCCTTTCTTTTGTAAAACAATAAGTAGGCCATCTAGCGCCAACAACCGCCATACCTTCAAAGAATATTTGGAGGCGTGCTAAAGCACCGCGCTCATCCACTCCTATCTCTGCCCCGACCCTTCGACAAGCTCAGGGGGCAGAGGATATCCCCGTCCGAACGTGCCTTTTCGGCGCGGGCGGGCGTTTGCTATCGCTCGCCCGGTAGCCAGCGCTACAAGTCATCTGGTATTTTTCAACCCTCGGCAAAAGCATCTTTAGCCTAAAAATACCGCCAATACTCCTAAAACATCTTTTTACAACAGTCAAACAAAGTATTGTATTGCTTGAAAGCTAATGTGTAGCACTCTATTAGCTTTTTGTAGCAATCCAATACCCTATTGCAGCACTAGAATACCTCTAAGTAGCCGTGAGTTAATTTTTTGTAGTAATATGTTAGCGCTATGTAGCCCCCGAATACCATTAAGTATCAGTCTGTTATCAAAAAATCAATGATTTTACTACTTCCTG
The DNA here is from genome assembly GCA_020846105.1 of Chitinophagaceae bacterium. Taxonomy (GTDB): domain Bacteria; phylum Bacteroidota; class Bacteroidia; order Chitinophagales; family Chitinophagaceae; genus Rurimicrobium. Next base: position 959 of record JADLEN010000352.1, read on the forward strand.
CCACTATTTTGCCACAAAAGAGCATTGCGCAGCCAATTTTTTAAACAAAAAAATTATATGCAACGATTTTTTTTACCAAAAAGAATTCTTTTTGCACCCATTCTGGCACAAAAATCTAATGTTTTAATTATTTTTAATAAGAAAACAGCGCAGCAGAAATATTGCCGCCATAGGATTAAAAAAATTATGGCCGTGCTATACTAATGCCCGGCAATGGCAAAAGGAAAAAGAAGGAGGAGGAGTGATAAACCCGAAATAAAAGATAGCGTCACAATCTTGGCCAAAATAGAAAAAAAAGGCTTCGATTAATAAATTCCTTATATTGCACCCAAAATTTTACCCTCTTGAAAAAAACATTAATATTATCAGCAATTTTGATGACTAGCATTTATTCTTGCAAAAAGGATAAAGCGGTAAAAATGGATTTTACCATAAGCCAGCAAACAGACACAACGTTTTCTTATGAAAAGCTGAGCAGAAATATCGCTATCGCCTATAGCACCGGAGACAAAACGAACGTGAGCTTAGGTATAAATGGATTGCCGATGGGTTTGGATGCTCAATTTTCAGCCAAATCTGGCACGCCCGACTTTTCTAGCAGCCTAGATTTTACTCATAATGATTATATTATTCCGGGCACTTACCCCATAAAAATAACGGGAAATGCAGATGATGGCACAGTAAAAACTTCGGAATTTAACCTCCTTGTCAGTAAAAGTTGTGGAGAATTTGCATCGGGCATTTACAATGCAAATGTTACTTATTTGAGCTCGGGAGCATTACTAAATAATACGCAATATAGACTTGCCGTAAAACCCGAGAATACCAATAGGATATTTTTCTATGAGGGAAACAACAAAGAAGCTGATTTTTATGCAGATGTTGATTGTAGTTCCCAAACAATCACAATACCCCTTCAGACCCAAAATGGTTCAAGCCTTCAATTTTCAGGAAGTGGAACCATGGTAACAAAAACAAGCCAATTTGATTTTATAATAAATTATGAAGGCTTTACGGAACTAAAATTTGCTATGTCAAAACTTTAATAAACAACTATTGATTTAAGAAAAAAATCCTACTTATGAAAAAAAATATACCCTCTTTATTAATGTTCATTTGCTTTTTTGCATTAGTAACGAAAACGAAAGCACAAACTGCTTTAAATTCGAATAAGATATTTGCCAAAACTACAGAAACCAAGAGCCGAGTAATTGCTGAAGCCAAATACGATTATTCGCTTTCCTCATTTCGATACCACAAAAGGGATAGTACGAAGCTACTATGGAGCGGGACTGCGGGTCATTACCAACGCTTCAATCAACTAGAGCCTAATTTTTTGTATGACAATGCATCTGAAACTGAATATTACAAATTTGAAAATGATACCGTTTCAAGTGCCACCAAAACCTTAAGAGTATATGATACTCGTGAAAATGTGACAGACAAAATTGAGTTTAGATGGAATAAAGCAACGAGCACTTGGGATACCATAGGCACCACCCATTATGTATTTATGGGCGGCAAACTGATTCAGGACGAAAAGAAAATAAAGGTTAGTGGTATGGGAAAATTAGTACTAAATGGGAAAAATCTTTATACTTACAAAGCAGGCCTTTTGGATGAAAAAATTACCTACGTCGCTGCTTTTATTTTTACTGGCACATTAAGATTTTATTCAAAAACAAATTACGGTTACACGGGCACAGTGTTATCTAGTATATCTGAGGCACTCTGGGATAGTTCTGCAAGTGTGAGCCCAGGATTTTACAACAGCAACCGTTTTTTGCTTACCATTTCTGGCAAAGACACTACACAAAAAACTACCCAAACTTGGGATAATAGTATAAATGATTGGAAAAATGTAGAAAGAACGTCTTATGATTTTTCAAAAGGCATATACTCTGAAGACCTGGTTGAAAATTGGAATGCTAAGGATTCAAAATGGAACTATTATAAATGCGACTCCCTTATTTACGTTTCGGGCGCACTTGCATATCACATATTTTATTATTGGAATGCAACAACAAAAACTTGGGGACCAAGCGATGTATCCAATTTTGTCTTTTCTGGTAAAAACCTAGAAAAAATTTACGTGCTGCAATGGGATGGCACCAAATGGTCGGATAATTATGTGATGGTTTACGCCTACGACGCTAATAATAATTTAATCAGCAGAAATGCTTATTTGTGGGATGGGGCAGCCTATAGCTCACCTACAACTTATAATGCGCGCACTTATTATTATTACGAAGATTACAGCACCACAAGCCTAAAAGAAAAAGGACTTATAACTAGTAATGCCAAGCTCTACCCTAACCCTGCTGTTAGTAACCATAGTTATCTTGACTATTTTACGGCCAAGAACGTAGCAACTGAAGTTCAGGTGGTGGATATGATGGGTCGCGAGGTATTGCGCATTAATGAGGCTGGGTATATTGGCGATCATTCCGTATTGCTTCAGTTAGACAATCTGGCGAATGGTGTTTACATCGTTAATCTAATAAGCGAAGGAAAAATGGAAGTGCAATTAAAACTGATTAAGTAATTTGATTTCTATTCAATATAAAAAGGTCGAATGATACACTCATTCGACCTTTATATATTGTGTGTAACGTTCTTTGCTTAATTAAAACCCAATCTGCACACGCACCGGGCAATGGTCGGAATGTTTTACTTGTTGTAAGATGGCGGGCATTATTGTATCGATAATTTTAAAATTATGGCGTCAAAAGATAAGATTTGACTAGTTTTATTGTGTCGTTATGAGCATCA
>JADLEN010000353.1 GCA_020846105.1 Chitinophagaceae bacterium
GATGTAGTAGATCAGTTGCTCATATCTATCCTCTGCAACGGTCACAGCCTTCTTGTGGGCGTGCCGGGTCTTGCCAAAACACTACTTATCAAAACCGTTGCCGATGTGCTCGACCTGTCCTTCAAGCGCATACAGTTCACACCAGACCTTATGCCCAGCGATATAGTGGGTGCCGAAATATTGGACGAGCAACGCAACTTCCAATTCATAAAAGGGCCACTCTTCGCCAACATTATTTTGGCTGATGAAATAAACCGTACACCGCCCAAAACCCAAGCTGCCCTACTAGAGGCCATGCAAGAAAAGACCGTTACCGCAGGGGGTATCCTATATCGCCTGCCCACGCCATTCTTTGTGCTAGCTACCCAAAATCCTATTGAGCAAGAGGGTACCTACCCCTTGCCCGAGGCGCAGCTCGACAGGTTTATGTTTATGATCCACCTCGATTATCCATCCTTTGCCGAGGAAGTCGACATTGTTAAAAGTACTACAGGTGCAACCACCGGCCAGCTTACCCAAGTTATGGACGCCGGCACGCTCACTGCGTTTCAGGCCTTAGTGCGCCGCGTGCCCGTGGCCGACAACGTGCTAGAATATGCCGTAACTCTAGCCCAGAAAACCCGTCCTAGCAACTCCGCAGCGCCCGCTACCACTCAGCAATACATAGCCTACGGTGCTGGTCCTCGCGCTTCGCAATACCTAGTGCTAGCCGCCAAATGCCATGCACTGCTCCACGGTAAGTACTCGCCCGATATCGAAGATGTAAAAGCTATGGCACTCGCCGTGCTGCGCCACCGTGTTGTGCGCAATTATAAAGCCGAAGCAGAAGGTATATCCCAAGCCAACATTATCGCACAGCTACTTTAAGCCCGAAACTCCATAGCACAAATAATATTTTAGCCTTGCCGCCGCCTCTAAAAAAAGAAAATTATAAGCAGTTAGTCTATCATTAACAAGCAAATCGTGGTTTGTAATCTAAGTGTGGTATGGTTTTTGGTCATAGGGTGGTGATAGATGAATAGATTTTGGGTGATAATACTTGTAATGTTGCTGCTGTTGGCTGTGCCAAGGGTATTTGCTGCGCCTACGCATAGTGTGGACGAAACGGTACGGTATTTTCGGTTGTCGATAATACATCAGGATACAAAATTGCTTTATGATATTTTAGATGATCAGATAGACCTTACTTACAATAATATTCATAGTTCTTACGCCAAGGCTCAGGTGTTGATGATAATAAATGATTTTTATGCCAAGAATAAGCCTACTTCTTTTAGGGTAAGTTATAGAGGTGGCTACCAAAGTATCGAAGATGAATATGTAATAGGTAGTGCCCCAACTGTCAATGGCGTATACAAAATATACCTCTATATCAAAAAGAAAGAGGGTAAATTCTTGATTCAAGAGCTTAAAATAGGCAACGATTAGGGCTAATTGTTGCCTTTTTTTTATTTTTTCTTCAAATTACTTTTGAAAATTACATTACAATATTAACTTTGATGCAATTGCGGCAATCGCACAAAAATATTTTGAACCATTTTTATGAAAAATAAGTCAGTAAAATCATTCCTGTTTGTGTTAGGCGTTTCTGCTACCATCTTTGCCACACCATCTTGCAACAAAGGCACTACCGACGGTACAGAACAAAAAGTATCGGTAATGAATGGCAATATGAATTTCGAAATTCCGGTGCAATTAGGTAGCGGCGACAACGATAGCATGGTGTCTTTCTATTACAAGATGAATATGGATAGTTTTGTGAAAAGCTATGGTAGCCAATATGATACGTCTAGTATCCGTGCTGTGAATCTATTGTCATGCAGCCTTGTAATGACGAATGGCGATACCTTGAGTAATGTACGTAATTTTCATACTGCCAATATCGGCATAACGTCTGGTACCAATAGAAATATCTATCGTATAGCTGCATTTACCAACATTGTAGATACTAATGCCTACAGTATTAACATTCCCAGATCATACGACCCAAATTTGGTGAGCTATTTTAAGGCCGACAGTGTACGCTACCGCTTATATGGCAACGTTAGAAGAGCTACTAAGAAACCTATTAAATGCACGGCAAATTTGTCTTTCGAGATGAAGTTGTTGAAGTAATAGCAACTTGTAAATAATTAATTTCCAAAGTCCTCCAAATAACTTTTTGGAGGACTTTTTATTGCCAAAAAAATACGCACCAACTTTGATAAGTGGTGCGTAAATTGAAAAATTGATTTTTTTAAAACCAACTTTTATAAGTGCATTTTTTCTTTTTTAGCTAGCAACTCTTCTACTGTTTCGCGGTACAGCTCATCGGGGATACAGCAATCCACTGGGCATACTGCAGCACATTGTGGTTCCTCATGAAATCCCTGACACTCAGTGCATTTGTCGTGCACAATAAAATATACTTCATTAGAAACGGGGTCGTTTTTTTTATGGGCTTCTACGCTAGATCCATCTGTAAGGGTAAACATTCCCTTCACGCCAGTGCCGTCGGCCATAGCCCATTCTACACCACCTTCATATATCGCATTATTGGGGCATTCTGGTTCGCAAGCACCGCAATTAATACATTCGTCTGTTATTTTTATAGCCATTGCTAAATAATAGTTTGATATTGTTGGCGCAAAGTTACAATTTCGCAGTTAGAAAAAAAGAGTTAATGAGCGATTACACACATAAAATTAACGCTTTGGTGGCCTTAGGCCATTATATGAAGGGCCAAAGCCAAGAATGGGAATCGGCCAAGGATTATGCCCTGCA
>JADLEN010000354.1 GCA_020846105.1 Chitinophagaceae bacterium
ACTCAAGGCTGCTATTAGGATAATTATGCTCATAATTTTTTCAGATTACAAAGGTTGTGTAAAAGTCAAAACTTGACTATGCTTAGCATCAGCAATAAAGGTGATTATTATCATATTATTGTAGCTTCAGCCTTTTTGCTTCCAACTCACTCATGCCATAGGTTATTAATATGATAGAGATTGAGCTTGTTGGCATTAAAATAGCTGCGATTACTGGTGATAAAGTACCTTGGAGCGCAAAGTACAATCCAATTACATTATATACAATAGAGAGCGCAAAACTAAAATGAATTATTTTTTGCCCTTTACGCGCAAAAGCGATGAATTTATCAATATTAGAGAATTGGCTTGCATCCAAAATACCATAAGAAGCCGGTGTGAAATTGTTATGACCATCTGATAGCGCTATCCCTACAGTGCTTTGCTTTAATGCCCCTGCATCGTTTAGGCCATCGCCTACCATTAATACTTTTGTATTATCGTCTTTGTGCAATTGTTTTATATAATCCAACTTGTTTTCAGGACTTTGGTTGAAAATTAGTTGGGCATCTACCCCAAAAACATTTTTTAGATATTCCGATTCAGCATTGTTGTCGCCACTAAGCACCGATAAATAAAAACTAGTTTTCAAACGCTTTATGACTTCTTGAAACCCGTTTCGGTAAGCATTCTTGACATAAAAAACACCTAGTATTTCTTTATCAATTTTTATGAAAACAGCCGAACCTTTCTCTTTGTGTACTATTGCATCTTTGGGGTATTGTACAAATTCGGCAGAGCCAATTTTTACGTGTTGGTCATTTACCCAAGCTTCTATGCCTTGCCCAATAATATTTTTGTACGATAGCACCTCTTCATTGCTTTCAATATTAAGGTACTCAAATATATACCTGCTCAAGGGATGGGTAGATTGAGCCATCAATGCAGCAATAATATTTTTTTGAAATACTGTTAATGGGTTTCCTTCATAATCGATACTCACTTTTTTGTTTTGGGTAAGCGTACCTGTTTTATCAAAAACAATATGGTTAATTGTTGCCAAATCTTCAATAACATCGGGGTGCCTTAGATAAAATTTATTCTTGCTTAATATCCGCAAAATATTACCATTGGTAAAAGTAGATGATAGCAATAACGCACAAGGGCAAGCCACAATAAGCACTGTGGTAAGCGCATTCCACATTAGCTGCGTAGCACCCACACTATACCAATAAATGCCTGCAATAGCAGCAGTAAGCAATACAATAACCGTAAAATATTTGCTATACTTATGGATTACTGATTCGCTCGTTTTTTCAGATTTAAATACATCCTTATTCCACAAGTTGGTAAGGTAACTTTGCGAAACTTCTTTGACCACTATTAACTCCAAAGTGCCCGCCATTTGTTTAGCACCTGCATATATCAACTCGCCTTTTTCGACAGCCACAGGCATACTTTCTCCGCTTACAAAACTATAATCAATCTCGGCCAAACCTTTTGACAGCATAGCATCCACAGGTATAAGCTCATTGTTGTGCACCCGGATAATGTCATTGATACGCAATTGCTCAATAGGTATTGGAACAAAACTTTCTTCTCTTTTAGTACTTACTGCAATTGGAAAAAATGACTTAAAATCACGATCGAAAGAAATAGATTGATAGGTTCTATCTTGCACCAACCTACCTACTAGCATAAAAAATACAATGCCTGCCATACTATCAAGATAGCCAGAACCAGCGTTTGTAGCTATCTCAAAAATGCTACGAAAAAAGGTAATCGCAATAGCCAATGCAATAGGCAAGTCGATATTCAAAAAATTATTGCGCAAGCCTTTCCAAGCCAAAACAAAAAACTCTGTTGCACAATAAAACAAAACTGGTAGGGAAAGGAGGATAATGAAAAAGCGGTATGCAGTGCCAATTTCCTTTTCAAGAAGGTAGCCAATAGAAAAATACTCGGGCAGGCTAAGCATCATAATATTGACAAAACAAAAACCTGCAATACCTATTTTGTATAACTTCTTTTTTGTAGCACTTTTTATTGTTTTCGGATCGAGGTCTTGAAGGCTAATATGCGGTTCGTAACCAATAGCAGTAAGGGTTTCGGCCACAGACCTAAGGTTTGTTTGCGCATTATCAAAAGTAATAAACACATCTTTTTTCGTAAAATTCACTCGAGATGCAAGAACACCTGGGTTTATTTTATGCAGATTTTCGAGCAAAAACAAACAGCTGCTGCAATGCATCTGTGGTAGATAAAAGGTTATTTGCGTTTGCTTACCATCTGTAAAATTGATGAGCTTTTGGGCTATGGCTGGCTCATCTAAAAAATCAAACTTCCCTTCCCTTACTTTATGTTTTTGGGCTATACCCGGATTATTATTAAGATCGTAATAGACACACAAATCGCTTTGGCTAAGCATCTCGTACACCATCTTGCAGCCATTACAGCAAAAATATTTTTCTTCGATTGCAATTTTTTTCGAATCGCAATCCTCGCCACAATGGTAGCAAATAGTAGTATCGGTAGCAGTATGGCTCATTGTTGACAGCAAAAGTATACTAAGAGATACTAGAACTAGATTCTATTTTTTGTTGTGCAAGCACAAAACAAGCACAGCCAATGCTCCAATTATTAAGCATACTATTCCACATGTTTTTTTCTTCTAAAAATGCTGTTTCGAAAACATATACCAATTGATGAATAGGATTCGATTTGGCAATATGCAGTATCGACAACTCACTTTTTATGATACTCACATAGTCATAAATGGCAGCTTCTTTTTTATTTGTCAATTTTTTCAATTCTGCAATATTGACTGCGGGTTTGTAACCACTATCATTTTTGGTATTAAACACCTTAAGTACCGATGGAAATACCAATTTGGTTTCATAGTTTTTCAATGATTCAAATTCCGATTTTAATTGAAAAACCGTATCCTGCAAATGTTGCTCAAACTCTTTCGGTGGATATTTTTCCATAAACGATATTACTTCCAAAAAAACATTTGAAATAAATGGATAAAGATGGAGTGATATCTTATCAGTAATCTCTGCGCCAGTAGAGGAGTGGGAACACATAATGATTCAAAATTAGAACACAAAATTGGCACTATAATATTGCCTAAACTATGACAAAGAAATTTCGAAAATATGAGATTCATCATATTCCAAAGCAAAAAAAATGGCGCTGAAATAGTTTTCTGCGCCACTACAATAAGAGAAGTAACAATGGTTATTAATAAAGCAAGTTGGCCGTTTTGGACAATCTTTCGAGGTTAAGAATTTTTATTCTTTTACCAATTAACTCAATAATTTTATCGTTATTAAACTCGGATAACAATCGGATTGCGCTTTCGGTGGAAGTGCCCACAAAGTCAGCAATTTCTTCTCGGCTAAATTGCACAGAAAGTGTCTGTTGGTCTGGTTCGAAACCATAGGTAGCTTTAAAAAACAATAAGGCTTCTGCCATTCTTTCACGAACATTTTTTTGCGAAAGCGAAACAATATGCTCTTCAGCTTTTTTAAGATCGTCACTTATTTTTTTAAAAATCGCAGCATTAAGTTTTGGATTTTCAGCCGCCAATTTTTTGAAATAATTTTTATCTACAAT
>JADLEN010000355.1 GCA_020846105.1 Chitinophagaceae bacterium
GTCGAACATCGAAGCAGAAATAGGAAACCCAAACAATTCTATTTCATCATAAAGATCTTCGAGTAAAGAGTTTTCGAGCTGTGGCAATACCGGTTTTGTCATCGTGGGCTGGAACAATAAATTGTTGTCTTGCTCCACTTTTACACCACAAAGCATAATGTGTGCTTCCCACAATAATTGTTTTTTGTCTACCTCCACAAAGCGCAATGCACCTGCACGAATCAGTACAACGGTCTGCTCTAAGCCAATACCCGTGCGCAATACAAAATTTTCCAAACTGGTGAATTTTCCGTTTTGTCTTCTTTCTTGGGGTATTAAAACAGCAGTGTTATGCTCTAAATTTTGCAGCATATCGAAGCCCAAAAATATGTCGCTGTCTTTTATCGTTGCATTAAATTGGCTCTCGTTTACGCAAGGCAAACAGATAGTTGCACCTGCTCTTTTTGCTTCATTCACGTACACTTTGCGCTGGTAAAATCCGCCATAATTATTAAGCACCGAAACCATAAACTCCATTGGGTAGTAGGTTTTGAGAAACAAGCTTTGGTAGCTTTCTACAGCAAAAGAAGCAGAGTGCGCTTTGTTGAAAGAGTAGCCTGCAAAGCTTTCCATCTGTCGCCAAATTTCTGTTGATGTTTCTACAGGGTAACCCATCTGTTCGCAATGGCTAAAATACTTGTCTTGTATTTCTTCGAGATGCTTTTTACTTCTACTTTTTCCACTCATCATTCTGCGCAACACATCAGCATCTGCCAAGTCCAATCCACCATAATGATGCCCCACTTTCATCACGTCTTCTTGGTACACCATCACGCCATACGTTTCTTTCAATTGCTGCTCGAAAACAGGGTGCGGATAAACCACCTTCGAGGGGTCGTGATGCCTTTCTATATAGGCTTTCATCATTCCTGAAGAAGAAACGCCAGGGCGAATAATAGAAGATGCTGCCACTAAAGTAAGGTAATCTTCGCAACGTAATTTCGTGAGCAATTGTCGCATTGCAGGGCTCTCTATATAGAAGCAGCCGATAGTGTTGGCAGACTTTAATTGTGCTGCAATTTTAGGATCTGTAAAAAAACGTTTTGGGAGCGAAGTATCAATAACGATGCCTTTATTTTGTTTCACAATATCCTTGCAATCTTTGATGTGTCCAATGCCTCTTTGGCTGAGAATATCAAACTTTTCAAAACCAATTTCTTCTGCCAAGTGCATATCGTATTGCACAGTAGGCAGGCCTTTTGGCGGATAATCTAATGCAGAATAATGCGTGAGTGGCAACTCCGAAATCAATACGCCAGATGAATGAATCGTTCTTTGGTTGGGAAAATCTTCCATCTGATTGTACACCGATAAAATCATTGTGGTGATTTCGTGCTTGTTCAAAATGCTTTTGGGTTCGTGTACTAGTCGGTCAATATCTGCCTTTGGCAAACCATATACTTTACCCAATTCTCTGATAATACTGCGCGAACGAAAAGTACTCATTGCACCCATCAAAGCCGTGTGGCCCGATTGGTAACGATGAAAAATATACTCGTACATTTCGTCTCTGTCTTGCCAACTGAAATCTACATCAAAGTCGGGCGGGGATTGCCTTTTAGGATTTAAGAACCGTTCGAAATACAAATCTAATTCTATAGGGCAAACATCTGTGATACCCAAGCAATAGGCCACAATACTATTAGCACCACTACCCCGCCCTACATAGTGAAACTGCCGAGAACGTGCATACTTACAAATGTCATCGGTGATGAGAAAATAGGAGGAGAAATGCAGCTTGTCTATAATTTCCAACTCCTTTAGTACGCGCTGTTTCGCTTCTTTATCTGCCTTTCCATATCGGCGTTGCACCCCATCAAAAGCATATTTTGAGAGCAACAATTTATCGTCGTATTGGTTGCCTGTAAAGGTCTTTTTGTTACGTTGTATTTTAAAATCAAAACTAAAATTGCATTGCTCCAAAAGCTTTTCTGTGTTGTAAATAATTTGTGGAAAATCTTTGAAATGCTTTGTCAGATTGGCTTTTGAAGGGAATGATTCTAAAGCATCGGCATACTGATGGGGTTTTAATTGGGAGATTAAAAGATTGTGGTCGATAGCTCTTAATTGTTGGTGCAGGGTATAATCTGCTTTGCTAATAAAACTTATTGGTTGCCACAAAACATATTTCCCAATCGTCTTGCTCATCTTTATTTTATTGAGCTGATAATGGCGAATGCCTATGTATTCGTGCTCTTTGAGCGCAATAGAGGACATTGCACCAAAAGGATAAACCACAAAACAATGCTGGAAATGAGGAGCTGCTTTGGGGTAATTTATTTTCTGCTTATTGTGCTTTGTTACCCAATCGTTGAGCTCTTTAAAACCCAATTCATTTTTGGCAATACCGATGTACAAAAGTTCGTCTTCATTTCTAATTTCAATACCCACCAAACCCTTTATGCCCGCAGCATTACACGCTTTCAGAAAAGCCAAAGAACCTGTACTATTATTGATGTCGGTGAGTACTGCCGTTTCATATCCACGGGCTTGGAAACCCGCTACTAATTGCTCAATAGAGAGTGTGCCATATCGCAGACTATAATAGCTATGCACATTCAGCAGCATCGTTTTGTCTTACTGATTTTTTTTATAAGCTTGCAGCACGCATCACCGACAAGCCACCAAAACGATTTCGGATTTTGTCCATCGCTGTGGTAAGGTTCAAATCTGTAATGGCATCGTTGAATAAATCTGTTTGATAACTGCCCGACACCAATTCGCTGAACTTCACGCCTATCAAGCGTATCAGCATCCTGCGTGCGTATAGTTTTTCAAACAGTTCTAAGGCTTTATTGGTCAGTACTTTTTCGGAAGCAGTGATGGGTACACGCACCTGTTTGGTAAACGTTTCGAAGTTGGAATAGCGAATTTTAATCGTGAGGCAAGAAGTTAATCGCCCTTCGGCACGCAGGTCAAAAGCCATTTGGTCTATCATCTTTACCAATGTCTTTTTTAGCTTGTCCATATCTATCGTGTCTTGCTCGTAAGTATGTTCTTTGCTCATACTTTTTTGCTCCCGAAATGGTATTACAGGACTATCGTCCAAGCCGTTTGCTTTGCGCCAAATCAGCACCCCATTTTGCCCCAATACACGCTGCATTGTTTTGGCTTCCATCTGTTGCAGGGTCAGTATTTTGCTAATGCCAAGATTGCGCAATTGGGTATAAGTTTTCTCGCCCACCATCGGTATTTTTTTGATAGATAATGGTGCTAAAAAATGTTTTTCATTCCCTGCATAGATGTTCAATTCGCCACAAGGTTTTGCTTGTCCTGTTGCTATTTTCGAAACGGTTTTATTGGCAGACAAACCAAAGGAGATAGGCAAGCCTGTTTCTCTGATAATCTCTTGTCGCAGCTCTTGTGTCCATTTCCAACAGCCAAAATATTTGTCCATTCCGCTGATGTCTAAGTAGTGCTCGTCGATACTTGCTTTTTCTACCACAGGGGCTTTGCGCTCTATCACATCCGTTACCATTGTAGAATATTTGCTGTATTGGTCCATATCGCCACGCACCAATATGGCTTCGGGGCATAGCTGACGTGCCATACGCATTGGCATCGCACTATGAATCCCAAATTTCCGAGCCTCGTAGCTACAAGAAGCCACCACACCTCTGTCCGAGCTGCCACCAATCAAGATGGGTTTGCCTTCGAGTGCGCTATTCTGTAACCTTTCTACCGATACAAAAAATGTATCCAAATCGCAGTGAACAATATGCCTTTCCATAAAAAATTGAATTTCAAACCCTACTTTTGTTATTATTAGTATCAAAAACTGGTTATCAATAGTATCAAATGAAATCGAAAGCACAAAAAATATTTTGGTCAGAAAATATCCGTTTTCTTAGAAATAGAAAGAAAATGAGCCAAGAATCTTTGGCAGCATCTTTGGATATTAGCCGCTCCAAACTGAATGCTCACGAGAACGGACATACCGTCAACCCCCCAGTAGAAGACCTTCTTCGGGCATCTGATTATTTTAAAATCAGTATCGACAGTTTGCTAAAAATAGAGTTGGCCAAGCTAGGTGATTATAACCTCCACCAATTAGAGTCGGGCAACGATGTGTATATGCGTGGTACTAAAATTAGGGTATTGGCTATAAGTGTAGATAATAGCAGCAACGAGCATATAGAGTATGTGCCTATCAAGGCAAAAGCAGGTTATGCTGCGGGCTATAGCGACCCTGAATTTATTGCAAGCCTACCAAAGTATAGCTTCCCCAACCTCCCCAAAAATGCTACTTACAGAATGTTTCCTACCATCGGCGACTCTATGTTGCCAATCCCCGAAGGCAGCGATATTCTTACCCGCTATGTACAAGACTGGAACAGCCTAAAAGCCGCTACAGCCTGCATTGTCATCTTCAAAAACGAACAAGATTTTGTGTTTAAAAACGTAACGGTGCAAGCAGATGGCAACCTACTTTTAGCATCGCTCAACACTGACTACAAACCCTATACCGCAGCTATAGAAAACGTACTCGAGATTTGGCAATTTGTGCGCTACATCAGCAATGAAATACCTGCCACTACCGACTTACAAGAACTGAAAAAAATGATTGTGGAGCTTGGGAGAGAAGTGAGGAAGGAAAATAACTAGTAAATAAGCACTTTCAATGTTTTACGAAAAAGAGCATGTTAAGTAAGTATTAACAGTGCATAAATTTTAAGTTTCCATTTTCTATACTAATTTTGAATAAATTTGAACGAAAAACGATTTTGGTCTAAAAGTTTTCTACTATACTTTTTAGTCTTTGATTTTTTTAATGATTTTTCACTTAAGATAAAATAAATGCGTAAAAAGCTACTCGACAAATTAAGCGCTTAGACAGCACCTTCCGATGCAATCGCAAGGGGTGTTTATCCCTTTTTTAGATCTATATCTTCAGGACAAGATACTGAAGTAATCATTGACAATAAAAAAGTGTTGATGTTTGGGTCCAACTCTTATTTAGGCCTTACAAACCACCCCAAAATTATAGAAGCAGCAAAAGCAGCGATAGATAAATATGGTAGCGGCTGTGCTGGTTCAAGATTTTTGAATGGCACTTTAGATATTCATTTAGAACTTGAGGAGCAATTGGCTGCTTTTGTAGGCAAAGAAGCTGCATTATTATTTAGCACGGGTTTCCAAGTAAATTTGGGTGTCTTGTCTTCCTTAACAGGTAGAAACGATTTTATTATTTTAGACGAAAATGTACACGCATCTATTATAGATGGCACACGTTTATCTTTTTCTAAAGTTATCAAATATCGGCACAACGATATGGCAGACTTAGAGGCGAAACTGAGCAAGTTGCCAGAAGAGGCTATAAAGCTAATCGCCATTGATGGTGTATTTAGTATGGAAGGAGATATTGCCAAATTACCAGAAATTGTAGCGATTGCCGAAAAGTATGGTGTGAGTATTATGATAGATGATGCACATAGCTTGGGCGTAATAGGAGAGAACGGGGCGGGTACCGCATCACATTTTGGACTTACGGATAAAGTGGATATTATTTCTGGAACATTTAGTAAATCTTTGGCTTCTTTAGGTGGTTTTGTGGCGTCAGACAAGGCTACAATCGACTATTTAAAGCACCATGCACGTGCTTTGATGTTTAGTGCAAGTATGACTCCAGCATCGGTTGCAAGTGTTATAGCTGCTTTAGAAATCATGAAACAAGAGCCAGAGCGAATGGAAAAATTATGGAGTAATACGCATTATGCCATGGCGTTATTAAGAGAGGCTGGTTTTGATATTGGTCAAACTGAAACTCCGATTATCCCAATTTATATTCGGGATAATGAAAAGACATTTATGATGACAACATTGCTACAACAAAAAGGAGTATTTGTGAACCCTGTTGTTTCGCCTGGTGTACCATCAGAGGATTCTTTAATCCGACTTTCACTAATGGCTACCCATACCAAAGAGCAGATAACGGAAGCGATTGAGAAAATTTGTTCTATATCCAAACAGTTAGACATTTTAACAGAGGATAATCAAAATATTACAGGATGATAGAAATAAAAGAGGTTACATCTCAGAAGCAATTGAAGCAGTTTATCAGCTTTCCGGATACGCTCTACAAAACAAACCCTTATAGAGCTACGCCATTGCATAGCCTCGAAATGGCAACATTAGACAGGTCAAAAAATCCGGCTTTTGAATATTGTGAGTCGGTATATTTTTTGGCATACAAAGGCGATAAAATAGTAGGACGCATAGCAGGCATAATCAACGAAAAGTCTAATGTGCTTTTTAATGAGCAATGTTTGCGTGTGGGCTGGTTAGATTTTATAGATGATGAAGCCGTATCTAAAGCACTATTTGCTACTGTAGAAAATTGGGGCGTAGAAAAAGGTATGACAGTAGCCAAAGGCCCATTAGGGTTTACCGACATGGACCTGGAAGGTATGCTAGTAGAGGGTTTTGACGAAATGAGTACTCAAGCGGTGCTTTATAACCACGCTTACTACCCAAAGCATATTGAAAAATGGGGATACACGAAAGATGTGGATTGGTTGCAATTTGAAATTAAAGTGCCCGAGGTGGTGCCACAGCGAATAAGCCGAATGGCCAATTTGGTAAAAGAAAAATATGGATTGCGGGTTTTAAAAGCAAAAAGCTCGAAAGACTTTTTGCCTTATGCCGAAAAGATGTTTCATACTTTAAACGGAGCATTTCAAGATCTTTATGAATTTGTACCCTTATCCGATGCTCAAATAAAGCATTATACAAAACTTTACTTCTCACTGATCAACCCAAAATATGTGTGTTTTGTGATAGACGAAGATGATGATGTAGCGGGTTTTGGAATTTCAATTCTTTCTATTTCAAAAGCACTTATAAAAGCAAAAGGAAAACTATACCCTTTTGGATTTATACATATTCTTAATGCTCTTTATCGCAACGACACAGTAGATATGCACATGCAAGGCGTGCAACCAAAGTATAAGAAAAAAGGTGTGCTCACTATTTTTTATAATGAAATGATGCAAGCCTATATTGACAATGGTATAAAAACGGCTATCACAAGCCATATATTAGAAAACAACCACGATTCATTTTCTATGTTCGAAGCATTTGAGCATCGCCAACATTTGAGAAGAAGATCTTACACCAAAGACAATCTAAAAACACAAAGTTTATAACATATTGATGGCTGAAGGTAAAAAAATATTGATTACAGGCGCAAGTGGTTTTGTAGGTTTTCACCTTATCGAAACCGCTTTGGAAGCAGGCTTTAAAGTAGTTGCTGCTATCCGAGGCTCTAGTAATGTAGCGCATCTTCAATCTTTTGA
The DNA here is from genome assembly GCA_020846105.1 of Chitinophagaceae bacterium. GTDB lineage: Bacteria > Bacteroidota > Bacteroidia > Chitinophagales > Chitinophagaceae > Rurimicrobium. Next base: position 7,335 of record JADLEN010000355.1, read on the forward strand.
GATAGAGTATACCCAAATCGATTTTTCGGACAAAGAATCAATTCGTCGGAATTTTTCAGAAAACCAATATCAGTATGTGCTGCATGCCGCAGGAGCTACCAAAGCCAAGAACCTTGACGAATACAATGAAATAAATGCTCAGTATGCGCTGAACATTGCCGAAGTGGCAGCAGAATTTCCAATCAAAAAATTTGTTTTCCTAAGTAGTTTGGCCGCGTTAGGCCCTATTGCCTACGATAGTGAAAATGCTATTGGAGAATCCAACACCCCATATCCTGTTTCTGATTATGGGCGTAGTAAATTGTTGGCAGAAAATTTACTACTAAAACTGAAAGAATTGCCACTCATTATTTTGCGCCCAACAGCAGTTTATGGCCCAAGAGAAAGAGATATACTCATCATGTTCAAGACATTGAATGGCGGAATAGAACCTTATATCGGAAGAAAAGGACAATGGCTGAGCTTTATCTATGTAAAAGATTTGGTGGACGTAGCTATAGCAGCATTGCACTCAGACAAAGTGAATACAATTTATAACTTGTCTGACGGAAATGCATATAGTAGGTATGAGCTTGCAACATTATCAAAACAAATTTTAAGAAAAAAGACCTTGAAATTGCATGTACCAATGCCCATTGTGAAGGTGATTGCACAATTATTAGAAAGAATGAGTGGCGCAAATAAAACGCCAACACTAAACACAGCCAAATTGGATGAATTGACGGCAGAGAATTGGAATTGCTGTATTGCGAAAGTTCAGTCGGACCTTGGTTATAACCCACAATTCAATTTAGAATCGGGCTTGAAAGCAACATTGAAATGGTATCAAGAAAACAAATGGCTTTAGTAAAAACTATTATACAAAACGAATTTGTGCATATGCGCAATTTATAAATTAAAAATGTCAAATAATATGGATTATCAAATTAAAAGTGCCGATGGCAAATTGGGCATCCTAATTCCAGGATTGGGTGCAGTAGCAACAACTTTTATCGCAGGTGTAGAGTCGATAAAGAAAGGGCAATCGCAGCCTGTTGGTTCCGTTTCTCAAATGGGAAATATCCGCTTGGGCAAGCGCACCGAAAACCGTTACCCGCTTATCAAAGATTTTGTGCCTTTGGCAAAATTAGATAATATAGCTTTTGGTGGTTGGGATGTGTACGCAGACAATGTGTACGAATCTGCTGTAAATGCAAAAGTGTTGGAACCAGGTATTCTACAATCTATCAAATCTGAACTTGAGGCTATAAAGCCAATGAAAGCCGTTTTTGACAGAGAATATGTTAAAAACCTTGACGGAACGCATGTAAAAGAAGCAGCTACGAAATGGGATTTGGCTTTGGCTTTAATGCAAGATATTGAGAACTTCAAGAAAGAAAATAACTGTGACAGA
>JADLEN010000356.1 GCA_020846105.1 Chitinophagaceae bacterium
AAGCTGCGCAAAATGAAAGAGGCAGCACGTGCACGTTACTTGGCATCAGAGCAAGGAATGAAGTTGGTGCAATCTATGCTCACCGCACAAACAACGATGCTGTATTACGAGTTAGTGGCATTGGATAACGAATCTAAAATAGTGGCAGAGAATATAGCCCTGCAAGAGCGTGCGGTAGCAATAGTAGAAGCGCAAAAAGCAGGCGGAAGAGCCACTGAGCTTGCGGTACAACAATTTAAAGCACAGCTATACAACACACAATCTAGCGCATACAACATTGTCCAAAAAAGAACAGAAGTTATCAACAAGCTTAATACCCTCGCAGGTAGGTATGAAGGCGATATTGTGCGTGCCGATAAGCTAAATATCCTGGAGCATTTCGACCAAAGTGTGCAAGTGGGCTTGCCGATTCAGATTTTAGAAAACAGACCCGACGTGTTGGCTGCGCAATCGGAATTGAAAGCAGCGAAAGCCGATGTGGGAGCGGCAAGAGCTGCTTTTTTTCCTTCGTTAAATATTGCAGGATATGCTGCATTCAATGCCTTCAATGGTAATTTGTTATTTTCGGCAGGCTCGCTCGGTTATCAATTGTTTGGTGGGGTAATGGCACCCATTTTTCAGAAAAGGCAAATAAGAACGCAATACAATATGGCCAATGCTAGCCAAGAGCAAGCTTTTTTTCAATACCAAAAAACCGTGCTCAATGCTTACCAAGAAGTAAGCAATAGCATCAGTGCTATTGAGAATACGCAAAAGTCTTTTCTTTTAAAAGAAAAAGAAACCAAAGCGCTAGCGCAAGGGGTAGAAATATCGAACGACCTTTATGTAACGGGCTATGCTAGCTATCTTGAAATAGTAGCTGCGCAAAAGAGCAAATTGGAGGCCGAGTTAGAATTGGTTATTTTGGAACAAAACAAAATTTTCCGATTGGTAGATTTATATCAGGCCCTAGGTGGTGGTTGGCAATAGCCTGTAAATTTAGCCCCCTTTGCCAAAAGTAAAAACGCCACAATCTTTTCAGTTGTGGCGTTTTGTTTTTATTTAAATATCTACATTAGCTAGGTGGTCTTTTACCTTGATATAAATTCGTGCCCCATTGGCCATTGCCATTATTTTTTTACCATTTTTATTAGCTGGTGCAAATACGATTTTGCCCGATGTTATTAGCGCATTTACTTGGTTGTTAATAGCCAATTTTATTTGCTCCATTTGCTTGGAAATTTCCGGCGAATTTGTTTTAATATTATTGCGCGACTCTTGGATGCCCTCAAATTTGTAATACATTATAGCCCCTGCCTCATTTATTACAAAATGACGTGCATATAGTATGTAGGAGCCATCGTGCAATTGGTTGAATAGGTCTTTGTTTTCATTTACAAAATCAATGAAATACTCATTAATACTACGCTCTGGCAATGGAAGTTCTTGCACATCTTTATGGCCGGCTATTGCGATGTCGTTCATTTTGATAGGAAAGGAGTCTATCATAGAAATCTTCTTTTCCTGCTCTCCTGTTTCTATATTTTCTATATAAATGGTGTCGGCTGGTGGGCTCCATAATTCAAAAACATTTCCGTTATGTTGTACCATGTTTTTTTGCACGGGCACTGGCTTAGTTTTTGATTGTGCATTTGCCATAGAATAGCTGAACAAACAAGTGCTGAATACGGTGAGGCTCATAAGCCAAAATGATTTATTTTTTTTCATAATTACATTGTTTTGGATTTTTATACTATGCTAATGTATGGCATGTTTTTCAATTCTATAATAATGTGCTAAGAAATTATGAAAAGGCAAATTATCGCATTGCCAAACTTGCAATCTTTTGCTACCTTTGCACGACCTCTAAAGTTTGGCAGTTTTCTTCCTCACCCCATCGGTCGCCAAACAGTTTGATAATTCTATAGTAGTATGACAAAATATATCTTCGTAACGGGTGGTGTTACCTCTTCGTTGGGCAAAGGCATTATTGCCGCATCTCTTGCAAAACTCTTACAGGCAAGAGGTTACACGGCAACAATTCAAAAATTTGATCCTTATATCAACGTTGACCCAGGTACCCTAAACCCTTATGAGCATGGCGAGTGTTATGTAACAGAGGACGGCGCTGAGACCGACCTAGACCTTGGGCATTACGAGCGATTTCTCAACACATTTACCTCGCAAGCCAATAATGTAACTACTGGCCGCATTTACCAATATGTTATCAACAAAGAGCGCGAAGGGGCCTATCTTGGCCGTACTGTGCAAGTGATTCCGCACATCACAGACGAGATAAAACGTAGAATGACCCTTTTGGGCAGTGAGAAAAAATTTGATTTTATAATTACAGAATTGGGTGGCACTGTGGGCGATATAGAATCGCTACCTTATATAGAAGCTGTGCGCCAACTTAAATGGGATTTGGGAGAAAAAAATGCCATAGTCGTGCACCTCACTTTGATACCTTACCTCAAAGCAGCAAAAGAGCTCAAAACCAAGCCCACACAACATTCTGTAAAGTTGATGAGCGAAAACGGTGTGACGCCAGACATTCTTGTTTGTCGTACCGAAGAGCCATTATACAAAGACCTAAAACGTAAAATTGCGCAATTTTGCAACGTTACCGAGGATGCAGTAATTGAGGCTATGGATGCAGATACTATTTATAGTGTGCCATTAGAAATGATGCGCGAAAAACTAGATGTTACCTGCCTCAACAAACTAGGAATGCCACTTGGCGAAGAACCAAAGTTGGAGCGATGGAAAGAGTTTTTGAATAAACTAAGGTACCCAAAAGCAAAAATTACAGTAGGGCTTATAGGTAAATATGTAGAGCTGCAAGATGCCTACAAATCTATTCTTGAAGCATTGATACATGCAGGCGCTATTAACGAGTGCAAAGTAGAAGTACGTAATATCCACTCAGAATTCCTGACTGTAGATACTGTTGTTGAAAAATTGAAAAATATAGATGCCGTGCTTGTGGCGCCGGGTTTTGGCAACAGAGGTATAGATGGCAAAATAGATGCTATCCGTTATGCAAGAGAAAACAATATTCCTTTCTTTGGTATTTGCCTAGGCATGCAAATGGCTTGTGTAGAATTTGCAAGAAATGTACTGAACCTTAGCGATGCGCACTCTACCGAAATGAATGCCAGCACCACAAACCCTGTCATTAATATGATGGAAGACCAAAAGAAGATTGTGAATATGGGTGGCACTATGCGTCTTGGTGCTTATGACTGTACATTGGCCAGCGATAGTATTTCGGCCGCATCTTATGGCAAAACCCACATTTCGGAGCGCCACCGCCACCGCTATGAGTTTAATAACGAATACCTAGAACAATTTGAAGCAAATGGAATGACTGCGGTAGGTAAAAACCCGGAAACAGGCTTAGTAGAGATAATGGAAGTCAAGTCGCATCCATTTTATGTAGCTACTCAGTTTCATCCAGAGTACAAGAGCACTGTCGAAAATCCACATCCTTTATTTGTATCATTTGTAAAAGCAGCAAAAGAGGCACAGGAATTGAAAAAAGAAGTTGCAAATGCTGTTAGCGAAGAAAAAAGTTAATTTTAAATTTATATTGGTGCCGATTTTTAATAATTAGCTACCTTTGGCACGAATTTTGAATTCATTAAACAACACACAATTAAAAACAAAAAAAGTTATGACAACAACATTTCGCAAATTGGCCCTAGGCGCCTTTCTTACAGTATCTGCATTGAGCACTGTTACTATGACTTCTTGTAACAAAGAAGAAACTTTAGTTTGTGATACTGGCTACGAAGGTTCTGATTGTAAAACAGAAGTGAGAGCAAAATATATTAAAACTTGGAATGCAGAAGATGTAACTCCTTCAGGCTCGAAATTATTATATTCTTGTCCAATTGCATCATCAACAGGTTCTGTTACCTCAGTAATTATCTCAAAATCGTTTGGTGATGGTATATTCGATAACAACATTAATGCTACAATTAGCGGTACTACAATTACTATTAGCCCACAAACTCCTGATAATGATGGTTTTACAGTAGAAGGTACTGGTACATTAGCGAATGGTAAAATTCAATGGACTTATACAATTACCCCTCCAATTAGCCTTGGTAGTCCTCTTACAAACACTGGTGTTTGGAATTAATTTTTATAAAGATAAAAATTAAAAAATCCCCGATAAATTTTTTATCGGGGATTTTTATGTAATGAGTAATTGGTATTTTGTTTAATAAAGTGGTTGGCGGAAAACTTTTAGCCAACCACTTTATTGAAACAACAGAGACGACTATTTGCCTCTCATTTTATCTAATTTTGAACTTTTTGCGTCCTGACTTTTCTGAATTTCTTCCTGTGTTTTTTCAGTTGCATTTCCCCTCATCTTATCAAGTTTGTTTTCTTTGTCAGATTTTGGTGGCTCAGGGGTAGCAACAACTTCAGTTGCAGTTGATTTGGTTACTACTACTTTTTTTGCAGGTACTTTTTTGCCAGCAGCTTTTGCAGCAGCAGCAGCTATAGAGTCTTCACGCATTACTTGCATCAAAGAATCTGCAGTGGTTTGTGCCGTTGCCAAAAGTGTAGAATCACTTTTTGCTTTTTCAATAGCAGCCATCGAATCTACTTTTACTTGTGCAAGAGAATCAACATTAATGGTTTCGGTAGGCGTAGCTTCGCCTCCGCAAGATGCAAGTGTAAGAATGCCACCTGCAGCAAATAATAGAAAGTACTTTTTCATTGTTTTTAAATTTTAGGCAAAATTAAAATAGTTATCCATACTTAT
>JADLEN010000357.1 GCA_020846105.1 Chitinophagaceae bacterium
AATGCAATTCGCCCAATGAATTGCTAAATGATATTGGGGGCGAATGCAATTCGCCCCTACCACGTGGACCATCGCAAACGATTGGCGCCATTGTTCGTGGTTCCAAATCATCTGTAACAAAACAATTAGGGTTAATGGGTTTTGAGGAAAAATTATGGCAACGCAATTATTACGAACACATTATTCGCAATGAACAATCTTATAATACCATTAGCAACTACATTATTAATAATGTTGCAAAATGGCATGCAGATAAATTTTATAGGGTATGAGTAAGGTAGCACCCGCGAAAGCGTGAGGGATGTGCCAGGTGGCTGCCCTTGCAGCCAGCCCAAAGGGCCGCAGCGCAGCGGAGCCTAGAGCAGCCCGACCCCGCTGCTGAGCCTTTTTTTTTGCAGCAGAGCCTAGCGGGGGCACGCCCAAATGCTGCTTGGTATTGGCGCTGTTGGCTTTTTGGCTTAATATTGTAGTACTATGTTGCAAACAGATTTTTTAGTAATAGGCTCGGGCATTGCGGGTCTTACCTATGCCATAAAGATGGCGCGCCGATACCCCGACAAGCGCATAACTATACTGACCAAAACCAACACAGACGAAACCAACACTAAGTATGCCCAAGGTGGTATAGCGGTGATGCGTGGCAACGACAATGATACTTATGAGCAACACATAGAAGACACGCTGGTGGCGGGCGATGGCCTGTGCAATAGGCAGGTGGTGGAGCTGGTGATAAATGAAGGGCCAGAGCGGGTGCAAGAGCTTATAGACTGGGGCGCCAATTTTGACAAAGACCAAATGGGTAACTACCTACAGGGCCGAGAAGGTGGCCACTCGCAACACCGCATACTGCATTATAAAGATATTACGGGCTATGAGATAGAGCGTGCGCTGCTGCAAGAGCTTACGCACTATACCAACATAGCAGTGCATAGCCATTGGTACGTTACCGATATTATTACACAGCATCACTTAGGCTTTTTGGTAACAAAGAGCACGGCCGATATAGCCTGCTATGGCGTGTATGCCCTAAACTTGAAGACGGGTAAGAACGAAAAGATATTGGCCCGTATAACGCTGATGGCAGCGGGTGGGGCAGGGCAGGTGTACCGCAGCACTACCAACCCTAGCATAGCCACCGGCGACGGTATAGCTATGGTATATAGGGCCAAGGGGCGGATAGAGAATATGGAGTTTATCCAGTTTCACCCTACGGCTATGTACCAGCCTTTTGCACAGCAGGCTTTCTTGATTACAGAGGCGGTGCGTGGCGATGGCGGTATCTTGCGCAACAGTGCAGGCGAGGCTTTTATGGAGGCCTATGATAGTAGGAAAGACTTGGCCCCAAGAGATATAGTAGCCCGCGCGATAGACAATGAAATGAAGAAAAGCGGTACCGAATATGTGTACCTAGATTGCAGGCATATGGACAAAGAGCAGTTTCTGCACCACTTTCCTAACATATATGAGTATTGCCTTAAGGCGGGCATAGATGTAATGACACAGATGATACCGATAGCACCAGCATCGCACTATTGTTGTGGCGGTGTGAAGACGGATGAACATGGGCAATCGTCTATCAAATACCTATATGCCTGCGGCGAATGTGCTAGCACGGGGCTGCACGGTGCCAATAGGCTTGCGAGCAACTCGCTTTTGGAGGCCCTAGTGTTTGCCCACCGCTGTGCAGACCATGCCGCTGAGCAACTAGCACATACAAGCTATAAACTAGCCGTGCCCGACTGGGATGCAAGCGGCACCACACTGCCCAAAGAGATGATATTGATAACCCAAAGCCTTAAAGAGCTGCGCGGTACCATGAGCGACTATGTGGGTATTGTGCGCAACGACACCAGACTGCTGCGCGCTATGAAACGACTAGACCTGCTGCACGAAGAATGTGAGCAGCTGTATCGCGAAACCACCTTGTCTCCACAGCTATGCGAGCTACGCAACCTGATAACGATAGGCTATTTGATAGTAAAATCGGCACAGCTACGCAAAGAGAGTAGGGGGCTGCACTACAGTACAGACTATCCGGAAAAAAGCGAACTGCTGCAAAACGTAGTGCTGTAGCCTAGGCAAAAACTAAGATGCAATGGCGGCCAACACTTCTGGGCTAGTGGGGCTGGTGCTGGGGGCAAAGATGTGTATGAGCTGGCCTTGCTCATTGATAAGGTATTTTTGAAAATTCCACTTTACCTTGCTGTCTTGTAGGCCATTGTACTTTTTGTGCGTGAGCCAGTAATAGATAGGTGCTATGTCTTTTCCTTTCACCGAAAGCTTTTGGCTCATCGGAAAGCTGACCCCATAGTTGCGCTTGCAAAAGGTGGCAATTTCTTCGTTGCCCTTGGGCTCTTGGAAAAAGAAATTGTTGGCCGGGCAGCCAATGATAATGAGTTTTTCTTTGTGTAGCTGGTACAGCGTTTCTAGCTCTTGGTACTGCGGCGTAAAGCCACATTTCGAAGCCGTGTTTACAATCAGTATTTTCTTGCCTTTGTATTGTGCAAGGTCTATCTGCTGGCCCTCTAGGCTAGTGATTTTAAAATCGTAAATGCTAAGGGGCAGGTTTGAGGGTTCTGGGGCAGCAAAAAGAAAACTAAACATAAGTAAGGTGTTTAAGAAAGCCATGGTTGTGGTATTGGCAGCAAAGGTGCTACAATATTGGTACCCCAATCTATAGTATTTTTGAATATTGGCATCTATATATAGGTGTACCCTAAGTTCAAGTAGCAAGTGCAACAAGGTTAGTCAAATTTAAACAGGGGGTACCCCCTGTTTAAATTTGACTAAGAATCGGACATTTGTTGTACTTATGAACATTTATCATCATCTTAATCAGCCCCAAAGATACCAAATT
>JADLEN010000358.1 GCA_020846105.1 Chitinophagaceae bacterium
ACAATAATCTATAAACTATAGAAGACATTTGGATTTCGAAGGGTTGAAAATATTTCAAGCATCTATAACTCCTTCTATGCAATAAATTTAATAAACACCAAATTATTTATTGCCTTCATCAGTGGCAAATACAGTACAAATGTAGTGGAAACTAGCAAGTAATACAAGTTAATATTGCATATTATTTAAAAACAAACATGATGAGCTACAAAATAAATACGGATTTGGATAAGCTATTATCGCTGCCATTGACTGAGCGTATTAACCTAATTGAGCATTATTTGCTAGATAACAAAGTGAACAAGGAAGAAAAGGCCGAACCATACATGAATAGCTTTAGCCCCACCAAGCGAATTGGCACAGCAAGAAAAAGCATATGTTTAATATCAGTGATGCTATTTTGTCTCGTGTTTTACTCAAAAAACACTTACGCACAACCGAGTAGCTTAACCTGTAACACTGCTGAATTGATGGTTCCTGCTTCGCATTCAAGTATGAGCCAGACAAGTAGTGGATTCATTGGGTGGCCTTTTCATGGGGTAAATAATCCAGGTAATGTGATCAATGCTACAACTAGTGATTATGCTACGCTTAGGTCAATTCTCGGGACAAATGAATATATTTCTGTAAAGGATGGCGCGGCAGGCGCAAGTGGGTATAGTGCGGGCAGTTATGCCGGTTTCGAAATGGCTACATCAGGGCTTTTAACTTTAACCGCATTAAGTAATATTACTATTAGCACCTATTTGGCCGGTGCCTTTGTAGAATCAAAAGCTGTGGATGCCTCATTGCTTTCTGTAAGTTTGCTTACAACAGGTGCAAAAGGCAAAGTAGGCTTTGTAACTACTGCCGCTTTTGATGAGGTTAGAATTTCAACATCAGCTTTTTTAAGTTTGGGAGATATTCAGGTTTATAATGCCGTAATTGAAAAATATTGTGCTGGCCCAGCACTTGCTTGTAATACACAAACTGCAATTTCATCGCCTAATTTTCCTTTATCTATTAACAACGCAAATTCTGGATTGGTAAGTGGAGCTACTACGTCAAACATTGAGAATGTAATTAGTAGCTCTATTTTGGACTATGCAACTTTATCCATTCCGGCAAGCGTTTTAGCATCATCATCCATTTCTGTAGTGGATAATGTAACAACACACCTTTCTGGCACATTTGCAGGATTCGATATTGAATCTTCAAGCTTATTAAGCGCTGGAGTATTAAGTAGTATTACTATTTCTACCTACAACAATGGTGTTGCAACTGGCGATTTTGCTACTGCAGGAGATTTAGTTTCTGCAGGCTCTACCATACTTACAGGTACTAGCAGGCAAGTAATTGGCTTCCTGACTTCACAAGATTTTGACGAAGTAAAGTTGACAATAAATGGAGTTAAACTCTTATCCTCATACAAGATATATAGTGTGGTTCTCGAATCTTTTTGCTCGTCTAGCCTCCCAACATGTAATACCCTATCTACAAGGTATAATCCACAAGACCCAGTATATATAAACGGGACTAATACAGGTGTTGACGCTATTGCTTGCGTTGCCTGTACCATTTCTAATAGTCAAAACGCAATTGATAATAACCCTTCCAATTACGCTTCAATATTTTTGAGTGCAGGTGTTGCTACGTCTGCAAGTTTTTCTGTCGCCAATGCGCTAGATACGTATCCTGCCGGCACATATGCAGGCTTTGACATTGAATCCAACACATTATTGTCTGCTGCAGTAATAAGCGGATCCGTAATAAAACTATACAACAATGGAAGCTTAGTACAGACTAGCGTTGGCAATGCCTTAATAATAGGCGCAACATCGTCTTTGTTAGTAGGTACCAGTAGGCAAACAGCAGGCATTGTGAGCACAGTCGCTTTTGACGAAGTACAAATATCATTCAACCAATTGGTAGGTGCAGATTTAGGTACTATAAAAATATACGGTACTGTGCTCGAAAAAACTTGCGCTCCAAGCGTTTTATGTAACTCTAGCTATTACCTCAGTGGAAGTAATTTCCCAACTGTTATCAATGCACAGCGTACTGGCATTTCGGGAGTGGTAAGTGCACTTGCTGGCATAAATGATGCATGGAATGTAGTGAGCCCAAGCGTTACAGATTATGCAACAATTACAAACACAGCAGCTGTTGCGGCACTTTCTTCTATTTCCGTTTTAGACCCTATTACCACATACCCCAAAGGTACTTTTGCTGGTTTTGTAATCAGCACGCCAGTTGCACCATTAGTATTACTTGATTTATTTAATGCAATTACCATTAGCACCTATAACAACAATGTAATTCAAGAAACAAAATCTGGATCGTCGTTAATAGACCTTACTGTTTTAGCGAGGTTGATAGGCACGCCGGCAACGGGCACACCCTATAATTTAGGATTCACAACTACACAAAATTTTGACGAAATAAGAATTACCGTTTCAAGCCTAGTAGGAGTGAGCCTTTTAGGGGGTGGCTTGGGCAGCGAACTAAATGTATATGGCGCATTTATTGACACAAGGACTTCAGACAAAAGCTCTGCATTAATTACATGTCAAAAAACAAACCCCGACTTTAATACAGCGTATTTAGGTTTTTCTATCTCAGGCAATGTAAGCACCAACGATTTTGTAACTACAAATACAAGATACGGAACGCCAGTTGCAGACGCAGCCAACCCAGCAACAACATTGCCAGTAATGAATACGAACGGATCATACACCTTCACCCCTACCAAAGAAGGAGTTTATATTTTTAGTGTACCTGTATGCGCATCCGACTCTTCCATAAATTGCCCAATGGAATTGCTTACAATTACAGTTCTAAAAAGCAATATCATCAACACCAACCCTCCTGTTGCCAATACAGATATTGCCTATACAAGCTATAACACAAGCGTTGATATTAATTCGCTTGCAAATGACAAGGCTGGCGACAATACACTATTAATTGACAATTCAAGTATTACCCTCATCGACTTGAATGGTGTAGCTGCTGGTAACACTAAAAATGGAGGTACTGCTACAGTAAGTACAGCCACTGGAATAATAACCTATACGCCACCATTAAATTTTATCGGAACAGATACAATTCGATACAGCATTTGCGACAACAACTCGCCTGCCCAATGCGCGCAAGCATATCAAATAGTCACGGTTTTGGCGCCAAGTTCATCAAATACAACCTCTGCTTCAGATGATTATCAATCCAATATTTCAGGTGTATCTGTAAACGGCTATGTAAAAACCAATGACAATGACGCTGAAGGAGATATACAAACCATTACAGCCAATTCTATAACTAATGCAAATTATTCATTTAATCTATTAGCGGACGGTAGTTATACATTCGCACCTAGCAACACATTTGTAGGCACTGCTAATATTATTTATCAAACTTGTGATAATGGCACTCCATCGGCATGTGCAAATGCTACACTCACTGTTTTGGTAGACTATAATTACCACACCAATCCAGATATCAATAGTGGCTTTGTAGGCAAAAACATCAATGGTGATTTAAGTACAAATGATATACTCAACAACACAGGTACTTATGGAACACCAATTGCAGATGGAGCAAACCCATTGGCAACTTTACCTACTATAAACCCAGACGGTACATATACGTTTTTGCCTATGGAAAATGGTGTGTATAAATTTGTAGTGCCTGTATGCCCTACAGGTATGTCTAGTGGATGCCCTACAGAATTACTTACAATTTATGCGCTAAGACCACAATTAGCAACATTTCAAAATGGACCTGTTGCTAATACAGATATTGCTACGACTTTCAAAAATACCTCAGTTGAAATAAACTCTTTAGCCAATGACGCTGCAGGCTCACAATACACCTCAATAGACATTGGTAGTATATCTATTAATGACTTGAATGGAGCAGCATCGGGCAACACTAAAAATGGAGGTACCGCAACAGTAAATTTGCTCAATGGGAATATCACCTATTCACCACCTACAGGATTTTTGGGTACAGACTCTATTAGCTATACCGTATGTGACAATCAAACTCCTGCCAAATGTGCTACTGCATTCCAAATAATTACAGTAAAAAATGTAGGCGATCCTAATACAACTGTTGCAACAGACGATTATAAAATGACCTTATCGGGCACTTCTGTATCAGGCAATGTAAAAAACAACGATAGCGATCCTGAAGGCAATACACAAACAGTAACCGCCAAGTCCCTATCAACTGTAGATTATTCATTTAGCCTTTTGGCTGATGGCAGTTACACCTTTACGCCTAGCGCTACCTTTTATGGACCGGTAGATGTCACCTATCAAACTTGTGACAATGGCACACCTAGCGCTTGCGCAAATGCTACAATACACTTTTTAGTAGGTCCAAATTGGTTAAGTGAACCAGATTTTAATGCTGGATTCATTGGTAATACCATAAACGGAAATGCCAACACAAATGACAAAGTACCCACAGGCAGCTCTTATGGAAGCCCTACCGCAGATGCTGGAAACCCAACAAGTAGCCTACCAACAGTCAACCCTGATGGCTCCTATAGCTTTACACCTACCCTAGCTGGCGTATATCATTTTTCTATTCCAATATGCCCATCAGGAGTTACCGTAGATTGCCCTCTTGAAATGTTAACAATAACGGTGCTTGACAATACACCCGGTGGCACAAACCCACCAATTGCCAATACCGACATTGCAAACGCGTTATTCAACACCCCTATTGTCATTAACACCTTGGCAAATGATAGGGCGGGCACACCAAGCGCCAACATTGTACCATCAAGTGTTTCCATCACAGACCTTAATGGCGCTGCAGCAGGCAATACGCTACGAGGTGGTACCGCTGTGGCAGACCCTTTAACAGGAGAAATCACCTACACACCAGCAACTGGATTCGCCGGAATAGACTCCATAAAATATACAGTCTGCGACAACCAAACAATTCCTTTATGTGCAAGTGCATATCAAGTTATTAATGTGCAAACTTTAGGCGCCCCCAACAGCACAATTGCAGGAGACGATTTCGAAAATGTTTTGGCTGGGTCAACAGTGTACGGGAATGTAAAAAATAACGATAGTGACCCCGAGGGTGATGCACAAACCGTAACCCCACTTACGATATCAACAGTCGATTATGACTTTACGCTAGCTGCTGACGGCAACTATACCTTTACGCCTAGCGCATTGTTTAATGGCCCAACAGACATTGTATATCAAACTTGTGATAATGGAACACCTAGCGTGTGTGCCAATGCAACAATGCACTTTCTTGTTTCCAATGCCGCATTCCCTCTCCCATTACTGCTGCTTGACTTCAGTGTAGCGGAGCTTAACTGTAATACCACTATCAAATGGGTAACAGCCGAAAATAATAACCCAGAAAGTATCAATGTTCAAAACAGTACGGATGGCAAAAACTGGTCGACAATAAAAATAGCACCACAAAAATCCGAACAAAATTCATTTACTATAAACATACAATCACAAAAGGGGCAAAATTATTATCGATTAATTGCTGAAGATGCAGATGGAACCATTAGTTTCTCAAAAACAATAGCCATTCAAAGTAATTGCAGTTGAAACACCGATTTGAAATTATACCCTAACCCTTGTATGAATTTCCTCAACATTTCAGGCAACTATAAAAATCTTTCTTATAGCATATCAGACATTAATGGCCGTATTATTAAAAATGAAATTATCGGAGATAATACTAAAATAAAGCTAGCGGAAATAAATTCAGGATTATATATTATCAACATCTTGGTAGATGGACAATCAAGTAGCCACATGATTGAAATTAAAAAACCATAAGGAATACACTAACTACAAAAACAGCTGCCCAACATCTTGTGTCAGCTGTTTTTGTTTTATACATCATCTATGAACATTTGCTGCAAAACAGCAACAAGCCAATTGCGATTGTAGAAAGTGAAAAGACTGCAATTATAGCAAGCGTATATATGCCCGATTATATTTGGCTTGCTACAGGTAGCCTTAATAATCTTTCTGCGGAGAAATGCGCGGTGCTAAACGGTCGCAGGGTTATTCTATTCCCGGACTTGAATGCTTTTGACAAATGGACAACTAAATCAAAGGAATTTTCGAAGCATAATTCGCTTTTCGTTTCTGATTTTTAGAAATCAACGCCTCTGCCGAAGAAAAGATGAATGGTTGGGACATTGCAGATTACTTGCTGAAAGAATAGAAATAAAGCCTGAAAAGCTGCTTTTTGTGTCGTGGTTGTGTCGTGGAGTGAAAATAAAAAAGGGTTTCAATTGCTTG